>DATGCX010000023.1:0-2495 GCA_035311445.1 Xanthobacteraceae bacterium
GTGAACGCCTGACGGCCTTCACACCTTGGCACTCAGATGCCGTGAGCGGGAGCCATCCACCTCATCTGCTTTGGGCCGATTTTGTTGCAGAAGTCTGCGACGAAGACAGCGGGCCAGCGGCGAGGACGAGGCTGTTGATGCGGTGGTCTGCCATCTGCTGCACTGGAAGCGGATAATTGCTTTCGATGCCCTCGTGCTAGGCGGGACCTACGCAAAAGCACTCCTGTGCAGCCGGCGGCGGCCGTACCAAAAGCTTGGCGAGCCGCCTGAGGTTCTGAGCGATGGCAGCCAACGTGAACTCGAACTGGGCGCCCCTTGGCCCCCGTAAGCGCAGCCGGCCGAGCCGGAGAATGCGCTTGAGATGGGCGAACAGCATCTCGACGCGCTTTCGATCACGGCGAGACTGCTCGAATGCTTCGGTTTTTGCCGCTGCCCGGGCAACATCGCGGGCCGGCTCGTAGAGGCTGCGCGGGATTCTGCGCACCAGCGCCTTCGGACAGCACTGCGGTTTGAGGGGACAGCCGCGGCAATCGCGTGCCCTGGGCCGGTAGTAGAGTGTCTCCCCATCGCTGGCCAGTTTGCCGGTCGTCGTCAAAACCTTGCCGGCCGGGCAGATATAAACGTTGCGCTCTTTGTCGAAGGGGAAGTCTTCGCGGCTGAAGGTCCCGTCCTCTCGCTTCGACTTGTCATTGACCGGGATGTGCGGCGTTATCTTTGCCTCGTTGACCAGCCAGTCGAGGTTGGCACCCGAACCGTAAGCCGTATCGCCAGCAAGCCGTTCGGGCTTGATGGCGAAGCGCTGCTCGGTGCGCTCGATCATGGTCCGGGCCGCACCAACCTCGGCCTGACGAATGGCGCGGGTTGCCTCGACATCCATGATGATGCCGACCTTCACGTCGATCAGATAGTTGTCCGCATAGCCGAAAAACGCCGGGCCACGCATGGCGCCTGTCCATTGCGCCGCTGGATCGGACGGGGACACAAACTTCGGCCTGACTTCGCTCGCCGCCCCGAATGCCGCGTCATCGAGCGTGGCGAGATACTCCTTCGTCGCTCGGCTCGCCGTTTGCGGGTCGATCGCCGTGCTCCACTGCGCTCCGCGGATCGACCGCTGCTTGTTGGCATCTGCCACAATCAGGCTCGCATCCACCGCAAAGCCCTCGCCCCCGACCAGGCCGGCCCCAATACAGGCTCCGACAACGCGTTCGAATATGCTCCGAAAAATGCCGCAGTTACAAAAGCGCTCATTGCGCGCACGTGAAAACACCGAGTGATCGGGGACCTTGTCCTCAATCGAAAGTCCACAGAACCACCGATAGGCCAGGTTCACCGCTACGTCCCGGCACAGCACCCGTTCCGAGCGGATGCCAAGCACGTAGTCGACAATGAGCATCCGGATCATCAGCACCGGGTCGACCGAAGGACGGCCAATCTTAGGGTAATAGGGCGCCAGTTCGGAATAAACCCACCCCAGATCAAGTACCGAGGCGATCCGCCGAACAGGGTGATCCCCAGGGACCGCATCATCAAGCCGAAACGAATAGAAAAACTGTTCCTGCTCGTGGTTGAGCCGCCCCATCATGCTCCGCTCCCGTCGCGAATCGCACCACCGCAACGGAATCACCGACCTCAATCCTCTTCAACGGACTTCTGCAACAAAATCGGCCCATGGCAGACATGGCGGCGCGCTACTCCGATGTCCGCTTTCAGGGGTAGAGCGGACTTCCGCTTAGATCCGGCGAATGTCTGGAAATGACCGATTCTGTTGAAAAAGGCGGCAGTTGCGACGCAGATTGATCGGTGATTCAGTCTGTCTAATTGGCAGGACTGAAGATAATGATGGGGCATCGGCAAGTCGAACAGGCTGCATTGTTCTACGAGTTCTCGCTCGAGAAGCATGTACCCGCCGAGCACCTGCTGCGATCGATCGACAGGTTTGTCGACCTCCAACAGATCAGGCGGGACCTGGCGTCCTTCTATAGTAGCATAGGTCGGCCTTCGATCGATCCGGAGCTGATGATCCGGATGCTTCTCATCGGTTACTGCTTCGGCATTCGATCGGAGCGGCGCTTGTGCGATGAAGTCCACCTCAATTTGGCCTACCGGTGGTTCTGTCGGCTCGGTCTGGCTGGGGCGGTGCCGGATCACTCGACGTTCTCCAAGAACAGGCATGGCCGCTTCCGGCAGAGCGATCTGTTCCGACGCGTGTTCGAGGGCGTCTTGCGCCGCTGCATCGAAGAGCGATTGGTCGGTGGTGAAGGATTCGCAGTCGATGCCAGCTTGATCAAGGCCGATGCCAATCGGCAGAAGGGAATCGAAGGCGACAAGGGACTTCCGCCGAACGCCGCGGGCCGAGCGATCCATGAGTATCTGGCTGTCCTCGATGACGCTGCTTTCGGAGCAGCGACTGAGGTTATCCCGAAGTTCGTGTCGCCCTCCGACCCTGCGGCGCGCTGGGCGGGAGCGCATGGCGGTCAAGCCTTCTTCGCCTACTC
>DATGCX010000024.1:0-2098 GCA_035311445.1 Xanthobacteraceae bacterium
GCGGCAAGACATCACGCCACCCCGTTCAGCTGCACGACGGCGTGTGCACAGTCGGATCGTAGCCTGGCATGTCGGGAACGCCGTAGCCGGGGAAAACTGTCACCGCGGCGGAACCCGACGCAGGCGCCACGCCGAACCACCTTTCGTGCATGTTCGCGATCGTGCCGTCGAGTTTCATGCATTCGACGGCGACGTCCAGCGTCTTGCGCAGCTCGCCCGAATCCTTGCGCAGCGGCGCAGCCCAGACGAGGCCCGTTGAATACAGATACGACAGTTCCAGCTGCGGGTTGTTCTTGACCGCCCATGCGATGACGGTATTGCCGGCAACATTGGCGTCGGCCCGCCCGACCAGAACCGCCTGCACCGCGTCGGTCTGCGTGCCGAAAGATTCGACCTTCCAGCCGATCTTGCCCTCGAGCTCGCGCGCCCAGGAGTCGTAGGCCGATCCCTTGTTGACGGAAATTGTTTTACCCTTGAGGTCTTCGAGCTGCGCCACCTTTGGCGACCCTTTCCGGATCAGGAACTGAAAGTCGGTGTTGAGATAGCCCTCGGTGAACAGCATGCTCTCGGCGCGCTCCTTGGTCACGGTCGTCGGCGCCGCGAGGAAGTCGTAGGTTCCTGCCTGCAGCGCCGGCACGAGACCGGAGAATTGCGCGGCGTCGATCACGATCTTGCGCTTGAGCCGCTTGGCGATCTCGTTGGCGAGATCGATGTTGAAGCCCTGATAACCGCCGGAAAGATTTGGAAAGGCATGCGGTGCGAACGTGCCATCGACGGCCGCGCGCAGCGGCGGCGGCTCCTGAGCATAGGCGGACGTGGCTAGAAGCAGTGCGGCACCGGTGGTCGAAACCACATATCGAATCATGGAGCTACCCTCAAACCCGGCCCAGCAAGCATTCATCGGACTATAGCAACCGGATCGAACCGGACAAGACGAATGCGCGGGCAATATGCCGAGATGCGTGCTCAATGCCGATGCAAGCGACGCTGGATTGGTTGCCCTGCGGCACGCGTAAGGTATAGATTTGTTCCAACGACATTCTCGGCAAAAATCGCGATCCCAGAGAAGTCAAAACCATGAGCCAACTGCTCGATGCATCCGCGAAGGGCGTGTACACGATCTCGGCAACGCCGTTCACCGATGCCGGCGACATTGATTGGCCGAGCGTCGACAGCCTGGTCGAATTCTATCTGCAATGTGGCGTACAGGGGCTGACCGTTCTGGGCATGATGGGCGAAGCGCAAAAACTCAGCGACGAGGAGTCGGCTGAGTTCACACGCCATTTCCTGCGCCGCGTCAACGCTCGTGTGCCTGTCATCGTCGGCGTATCGAACGCGGGCACCACAAACCTCGTCAAGCTCGGCAAGATTGCGATGGACGCCGGCGCCTGCGGCGTCATGATCGCGCCGCTCACCGGCCTCAAGACGGAAGCGCAGATCGTCGCCTACTTCGCGGACGTGATCGCGGCGCTGGGCGAGAACATTCCGGTGGTCTACCAGGACTATCCGCAGTCGACGCAAGCCGATATCTCTGCCCAAAGCTTCCTCAAGATCGTCGACGCGCATCCGAGCGTGGTGATGTTCAAGCATGAGGACTGTCCCGGCTTGAAGAAGCTCACGCAGATACGCAAAGCCTGCGATGGCGTCGCGCGGCGATATATCAGCATCCTGGTCGGCAATGGCGGACTGTATGTGCCGCAGGAGCTCGCTCGCGGCGCCGACGGCATCATGACCGGTTTTGCCTATCCCGAGATGTTGGTATCCGTGTCCTCCCTGTTTGCGGCTGGCCGCAGCGACGAGGCGGAAGATTTGTTCGATGTGTATTTGCCACTCGTGCGCCATGAGCAGCAGCCGGGTTTCGGGCTTGCCGTGCGCAAGGAGATTTTGCGCCGGCGCGGCGCCATCCGCTCGGCGGCGGTGCGCGCCCCCGGTCCCAGGCTCGACGCCCTCGACCTAGCCGAACTCGACCGGCTGCTATCCCGCCTCGAGACACGCTTGAGGGAAAGCGTCAACGGCCGCCGACTCGCCGTCGCCTAGCAGGAATCGTCACGCGATCTGATCTCGAGGCGGAGGTATCATGGCCGACTACGATCTGGTC
>DATGCX010000025.1:0-14114 GCA_035311445.1 Xanthobacteraceae bacterium
CTGACGAACACCCCCTCGGGCTCGGCGCCGGTCGGCACCTCCTGCACGATGATGTTCTGGTCCATATCGATCACCGACAGAGAAGAGCCTTCCTCATTGGACACGTAGATGCGATGTCGACTCTCGTCGATGCCGAAGGTCTCGGGGCTTGAGCCGGTCGATAGTTTGCCAACAACCTCCAGTTTCGCGACATCGATGATGTCGATCACGTCATCGTCGCCGCAGGCGACATAGAGCTTGCTGTGATCAGAACTGAAATGCATATCGCGCGGGCGCCGCGACGTCCTGAGATCCTTGACGACCTTGTTGGTCCTAGGGTCGATAACGATAAGGTTATTGGTCTTTTCATTGCTTACGAACACAAGCCCGGTGTCCTTGGCCCATCCGGCCGAGGACAATACGGCAGTGAAAACGACAATGCAGAGCGGCGCCGACAGCAGGCGTAAGATGAGCACGACCTATCCTCTTTTGCTTGCGAAAGCGATTGCTCCCAGCGTACGACTTGTCCAAGCGGCTGGGCAAGCGCCCCCCTTCCTACCCTCCCCCGCGCACGGAGGCGGGTAGGAAGGGGGGCGCTTGCCCGCAACGCAAATCCGCGGCGAACTGGGAGGTTACCGGCTGATGGATGATCGCTCCGGCGGCGTGGTTACGGCGCCAGCCCTGTTATTGGACAACGTCGTAAAGACCTACGGGCCGATCCGGGCGGTGAACGGCGTCAGCTTTGTGGCGCGGCCTGGTGAATTCATTGCCCTGCTTGGCCCTAACGGCGCCGGCAAATCGACCTTGTTCCAGCTTCTCTCGGGGCTTTTCGTGCCGGATTCCGGCCGCATCGAGGTGATGGGCCATGACATGACGCGGGATGCGGTGCCGGCGCTGGCACGGCTCGGCATCGTGTTCCAGCAGCCGACGCTCGACCTGGAACTGTCGGTGACCTCCAATCTCTTATTCCATGCCGGCCTGCACGGTATCCCGCGCAGCGTCGCGAAGCCGCGGATTGAAGCGGAACTGGCCCGCCTGGGATTGGCCGACCGCGCCCACGACAAGGCGTCGCAGTTGAGCGGTGGCAATCGCCGGCGGGTAGAACTTGCGCGCGCGCTGCTTCACGAGCCGAGGGTGCTGCTGATGGATGAGCCGACGGTCGGGCTTGATCCGGCGAGCCGCGGCGATCTGCTCAAGCTTCTGCTGGCCATGCGGATCGAACGAACGGTTGCCGTGCTTTGGGCGACGCACTTGTGCGATGAGGTGGGCGATGCCGACCGGGTTATCGTCATGCACAAGGGCAAGGTGCTGACCGACACGACGCCGCGGATGCTCGTGACCTCAGCGGGCGTCTCGACCATCGAACAGGCGTTCCTGGCGATGACCGGTGAGGTGGCGGAACGAGATTGAAGCAGCCCTGACACCCAATCAGCTTGTCATCGCCCAGCTTGACCGGGCGATCAAATAACCCCGACTGGGGGTACTGGATTGCCCGGTCAAGCCGGGCAATGACACCGGCAGATCAACATAATAGGAACGCACGCTAATTCTTCGGCGGCAACGCCACGCCCGAGAGTGGCCGAAACTCGATCTGCTGGGCTTGCCGGAGCAATTCTATATCGACATTGGAAAGTCCGGTCTCGGGACGATTCGGGCCATTCATCTGGTCGAGCTTGGCATCCAGTCTGTTGGTATCGTCGTTTTCCATGTCGCTGGCGGTTCCCTCCTGCGGATTACCCGCCATGATCTCGTCCTTGGCTTTGTTGGAGCGGTCGGCCAACGGCGGCGAATATTTCAGTTTGAAGGACCGAGGCGTGCCGCTTGGAACGTTGTTTTCATCAAGCTCCTCGACCCACAGATAGATCGCGCCGGGATCGCCGAGTTTCGGGTCCGGCTCGACAACACGCGTCCATAGCAGCTGAAAGCGGTGCGGGAGCTGACCGGTGCCGGGCCAACCCAGCAGGCTCTTGGTGGCAAAAAACGATTCGACGAAGAACGCGGAGGTCACAATGATGGCCACGCCCTTGAGCCACCACGCAAATCGCGAGGTAAGGCCCATGCACAACAAGAGCACGCCCATGACGACGTAGGCGATCGATATCGCAAGCACCACAGCGTTCATGGGCGTTACTTTTGCAAACCTCCGCTCGCGTATTCGATCACTTGATCACTCGTTAATTCACTTGGCACCGCCCGAGGAACGTCGGACGCTGCGTGTCAACTGGATGAGAGACTTATAGCGGTGATTGACATCGATGACGTTGCCATTCTCGGCAATCTTGAATCGCGCAGCGGTCTTTTCCTGTCCCATATGATCCAGCATGATCGTATCATAGAAGACAACCTCGACGGCGGGGTTTACTTTCTCGATCTTGACCGACACCGGCACCGGCGCCGTTGTCGTCGCAAGGTAATAATTCACGTTCACGGTGTACTCTCCAGCCACGATGCCCCGGATGCTGGTGGTCTCCTGACGGATCGGGCTATTGATCTTGCGGCCATTCACCGTAATCGAATTGTTGAGACCGCCGCGATCATCGCGATCGAGCACCATGAATCCCGCTTCACGTTCATGGTACCAGACGATATTGCCGAGCGGATCCTCGACATAGAGGTCGATGTCATCCGGGTGGCTGTCGGGCCAGCCCAGCGTGATGATGAATTCTGCCTTGGTGTCGATCTTACCCTGCTTCGCCTCGGGATTCATGACCAGCAGGGCGATGAAAAACAGGAACGCCACAACCTGCAGCGCCTTGAACAGCATGACGCTGAAAGGATCGAACGGTCTATCGTCCGGATAGTTACCGAAACTTTCCATGCTGCCCTCGCTCGAGGACGGACACCACGAAAACCTCGGTCAGATTGGTGGCGAGCCCGAACAGCCGCTGGGTCGCCTTGTCGAGCATGTAATATTGCGTCTGAACCAGGATTGAGCCGATCAGTCCGGTCAAGGTCGTATACATGGCGACCGCCATGCCGTCACTCATCAGCCCCATTGAGGTGCGTACCGATACACGATCGGCCACATCAAGGCCGGCAATCGGCGCCAGCATCATGATAAATCCGATGATCGTGCCGAGCAGGCCGAGCTTCATCAGAACGTCGCCCGCATAGGAGCCAAGCTGGTTGGGCCCGCGCAAGGTATCGGCAAGGCCGCGCAGCAGCAGCGTCTGGTCAAGACGATGTTCGTCGGCCTGCAGGCCGGCCTTGAGAATGAGGTTACGGACATGTCCAGTGACCTCCCCGCGGGGCAATTTGGTCCCCTCCGGGGTTACCACATCTGGCCCTTCGACCTTAAGTTGCGGCATCCCCTTACTCACCAGCGCCAGCACTCTGTGGGCTTTGTCCAGCTCCCGCGAGATAGCAGCGGTGCGCAACAGGCAGTGCAGCGAACTCAGCACGTAAAGCACGACGATGACGACTGAAATGTACGTCCTGTCACTACTGACCATCATCCGCACGAGGCCGAAATGCCAAGCCATGACGAAAGCGAACACACTGACGCCCGTAAAGATCATCCAACGAAGCAATGGCAGGTGATCGCCAGGAAATTCAGTATTCAAAATACGTATGGCCATCCCGGAGAACTTCTTCTTGCCTGTAAGCCTAGCGCCGCATTGCGGCACTGGCGCAACTACAGCGAAATTGTTAACCCGGCAACCGCGGTCGTGTCGATACCTTTTGTTATGCTGCCAGGGGCTGTCGGAGCTGTGATTTCATACATCGACCCGCCGCGCTACCTTCGCACCCCATTTCGGGGATCTTTCGCTCGCGACACGTAACGGCTAACCTCGGGTAAAGTTGCGGGAGCAAGCCATGCAGAAAGCCACGATTTCCGTTTTGACGCTCATTCTCAGCGTCGCCGGTGCGCTTTCGGCCGAGCGTCCGACGCGCTTCTGGAATCTGACACATCACACCATCTCGGAATTCCAACTTGCCCCTGCCGGCACCACCAGATGGGGCGAGAACCAGTGCAAGAACGACAAGGACGGCACGGTAGACTTTGATGAACGGCTGCGCATCACCGGCATCGAGTCCGGTCGCTATGACGCAAGAATCAAGGATGTGTCAGGGCGGGTGTGCTTCGCACACGACATCAACATCAAGGCAGGCGATGTGTTTTCAATAGAGGAGCGCGACCTCGCCGACTGCAACCGTTAGAGCCGATTTCGATCGACTTGAAAGAAGGAACCGCGTCGTCGCTTGGCTGTCCCGGTGACCCCGAACTTTAGGGACGGAGCAAGAAAATGAAACCTGGCCACAGCCCACGACAGATTACGGGCCCCGTCGACGCAGGACTCGTTACTGTTTAGACGTACGCCTTGCCCACCCGTTGCCCAACTTTTATCGTCCCACCCACGGCAGAATTCGTCCGAACCTTCGTGGCTCACATCGAGAATCCAAATTCCCGGCTCGCGGGACGCATCGCTGACGTATTGACCCCCCGACATTTCCGGGCCTAGGCTTTCATCAAAGCCAGCGCGACCGCCCCCACTTGGGTTTTCTGCAGAGCCGCGCCGGGTCAGAAGGGAGGGTGCTGACATGACCAGGACATCAGTTACAGGTACATTCATTGGCGCGTTGCTAATGGCAAGCGCGCTCACGCCGGTGCGCGCGGCCGACATGACGGACGAGCGTGCGCTCAATCCGCAGCGTGAGCCGCAGAACTGGATACTCCATCACGGCAACTATCAGGGCCACCGCTTCTCGTTGCTCAAGGACATCAACACCGACACGGTCAAGAACCTCAAGCCCGTATTCACTGTGGCGCTCAGCGGCTTCCAGAACGGCGGACGCTACGCGCACGGCAATCTGGAAGCGACGCCGATCGTCGAAGACGGCATCATGTACGTGCCGGACGGATGGGGCTCGGTCTACGCGATCGACCTCACCGCCGGGAAGAAAGGGGTCATCAAGTGGAAGATGGACCCCGGCACGGATCGCGCCTGGGCCGGCGATGTCGCCTGCTGCGGTGTCAACAACCGCGGCGTCGCGCTCTGGAAGGACAAGGTCATCTCCATATCGCTCGACGGACGCATGTTCTCGATCAATAAGGCAACCGGCGAAGTTGCGTGGGAGCGCAAGATCGCGGATCCCGCCATTGGCGAAACGCTCACCATTGCACCCTTGATCATCCGCGACCTTGCCATCGTTGGGACCGCCGGCGGCGAATTCGGCATCCGCGGCTTCATCGAAGCGACCGACCTCAACACCGGCAAGCCGGCGTGGCGCACCTACACGATCCCCGGAACTGGCGAACCCGGCAACGAAACCTGGAAGGACGGCAAGGAGCGTTGGAAGCACGGGGGCGCGTCGATCTGGGAAACCGCGACCTATGATCCGGACACCGACACGTTCTATCAGGGCGTCGGCAATGCCGGCCCGGATTGGGACGCCGAGTACCGGCCCGGCGACAACAAGTGGGCTGCGAGTGTGCTCGCCATCAGCCCAAGCGATGGCAAGATCAAGTGGGGCTTCCAGTACACGCCGAATGATCCCTATGACTACGACGAAATCTCCGAGCATCCGATCATCAACGCCAAAGTTAACGGCGAGGATCGCAAGCTCGTGGTGCATGCCGCGCGCAACGGGTTTTTCTATACGCTCGACCGCATCAACGGCTCGTTCATTGCGGGCAAACAGTATGTCGATCAATTGAACTGGACGCCCGGCCTCGATCCAAAGACCGGCCGGCCCGTCGATTACGATCCGGCCGGCAACGTGCAGTATTACGTCGCGGACAGCCACGGCACCCGCGCGAGGCCCCTGAGCAACAGGTTGTGCCCCTCGATCCAGGGCGGCAAGAACTGGGAGCCGTCCGCCTACAATCCCCAGCTCGGACTGCTTTATGTACCTTCGATCGAAGGCTGCAACGACATCCGGACGGTCGAACAGAAGGACATGCAGGACCAGGGCGGGTCGGCAAAATGGCGCGAGCGGTTTACGGGCGGCGGAGCCGAATGGCCGGTTGCGCAGTACGGCAGTCTCAAGGCGATCGATCCGGTGACGGGCGAGACCAAAGCTGCCGCCAAGCTCACCTACCCCAATCTGTCAGGTGCGCTTGCCACCGCAGGCAATCTCGTCTTCCTCGGCCACCTCGACGGAACCTTTGCGGCCTATGACGCCAAGACCCTGCAGGAAGTATGGAGCTTCAACGTCGGCACCGGCATCAATGCGCCGGCGATCAGCTATTCGGTGAACGGCAAGCAGTACATCGCGGTGCTGGTGGGCGCACGCCAACCCGTCAACATCCTTCAGAACTTGCCTGAACTGAGGAACACGTCGACGGCCTCGATGCTATACGTGTTCAGTCTGTAAAACGGTCTTACAGCGGATTGCGATCGTATCGAATGACATCCCGCCGTCGTCGTCGCCGGGCTGGTCCCGGCGACCCCGAGCGTCGGGCGCACAGAGCAAGCACAATCGGGGTGGCCGGGACAAGCCCGGCCACGACACCGCAGATGAGGCAGCGCTGGCACGGTGCTCCGATCGCGCCGGCATCTGGCGCATCGAACGAACCGGCCGGGCGGTCGCACCGGCGCAGAGGGGAGGACGCTATGAGAAACGCTTTCGCCAGCACCTTCATCGGCTCGCTGTTGATGGCGAGCGCGCTGACGCCAGTCGGCGCCGCCGACATGACCAATGAACGTGCGCTCAATCCTCAGCGCGAGCCGCAGAACTGGATACTTCACCACGGCAATTACCAGGGCCACCGATTCTCACTGCTCAAGGAGATCAATGCCGATACGGTGAAGAGCCTGAGGCCGGCGTTCACGGTGGCGCTCAGCGGGTTTCAGAGCGGTGGGCGATATCCGCATGGCAATCTCGAAGGAACCCCGATCGTCGAGGACGGCATCATGTACGTGCCGGACGGCTGGGGCTCGGTCTACGCGATCGATGTAAGCGCGGGCAAGAAGGGCGCCATCAAGTGGAAGATGGACCCCGGCACCGACCGCGCCTGGGCCGGCGACGTCGCGTGCTGTGGCATCAACAACCGCGGCGTCGCGCTGTGGAAGGATAAGGTCATCTCGATCGCGCTCGACGGCCGCATGTTCGCCATCAACAAGGCAACCGGCGAAGCCGTGTGGGAGCGCAAGATCGCAGATCCCGCCATTGGCGAGACGCTGACCATGGCGCCGCTGGTGGTTCGCGATCTCGCCATCGTTGGCACCGCCGGCGGCGAATTTGGCATTCGCGGCTTCATCGAAGCGACCGACCTCAACACTGGCAAAGCAGCGTGGCGCACCTACACGATTCCCGGTACGGGCGAGCCCGGCAACGAGACCTGGAAGGACGGCAAGGACCGCTGGAAGCACGGCGGCGGCTCGATCTGGGAAACTGCGACCTACGATCCTGAAACCGACACCCTGTATCAGGGGACCGGCAATGCGGGACCGGACTGGGATGCCGAATATCGGCCGGGCGACAACAAGTGGGCCGCGAGCGTGCTGGCCATCAACCCGAACGACGGCAAGGTCAAATGGGGTTTCCAGTACACGCCCAACGACCCCTACGACTATGACGAAATCTCGGAGCACCCGATCATCGACGCCAAGGTCAATGGTCAGGACCGCAAGCTCGTGGTGCATGCCGCCCGCAACGGCTTCTTCTATGCTCTCGACCGCACTAACGGAGCGTTCGTGGTCGGCAAACAATATGTCGACGAGCTGAATTGGACGCGCGGTCTGGACCCAAAAACCGGATTGCCGCTTGACTACGATCCGACCAAAGACGTGCAGATGTATGTCGCCGGTACGCACCCGACGCGGGCCAAGCCGCAGTCAGTGCGCACCTGCCCATCGCACTTCGGCGGCAAAAACTGGGAGCCGTCCGCCTACAACCCGGAACTCGGCCTTCTGTATATCCCGAGTATCGAGGGTTGCAACGTCCTCGAGACCGTCGAACAGAAGGACATGGAGGACCAGGGGCGGTCCGGTGAAGCCGCGCGAACGCTTCACCGGCGGCGGGCAAAAGACCGACAATCGCCTGTATGGCAGCCTCAAGGCGGTCGACCCCACCACTGGAGAGACCAAAGCCGTCAAGAAACTCGACTATCCGAATAAGGCAGGCGCCCTTGCCACCGCCGGCAATCTGGTCTTCGTTGGGCATTATGACGGCACTTTCGCCGCTTATGACGCAAAGACCCTCAACGAGTTGTGGAGCTTCAACGTCGGAAGCCCGATCCAGGCTCCTCCGATGAGCTATTCGGTAAACGGCAAACAGTATGTCGCGATTCTGGTGGGGGCTCGCATGTGGCCTTACATCATCCAGAACGCGCCGGAGCTAAAAAACCAGACGACAGCTTCCATGCTGTATGTGTTCAGCCTGTAGGCGGTCGACGAGATCGGCGGTGCCGCTTGCACTCATGACACACGGGGGTCGTCGCCGGGCTTGTCCCGGCGATCTCGAATGTCAAGGCAGAGTGACAGCAATCGGGGTGGCCGGGACAAGCCCGGCCACGACCCAAGCAGACGGCAGGTGGTTCACCATAACCGAGACCTGCTCATGGGACGTTGCGCCGGCGCGCCGCGTTGACGCCTCGGGCATGCCAAGTCTACGGTTAAGAATACTGTCATTTCAGCGCGGGGACATTAATCGCCCGCCGAAAGGGAGGAAAAGTCAATGAGTGCCAAATCTTTTGCCGGCGTCCTGGTCGGCTCACTGTTGATGGCCACGGCGCTCACGCCGGTGCGTGCAGCCGATATGTCCAACGATCGCGCCCTCAATCCGCAGCGCGAGCCGCAGAACTGGATCCTCCATCACGGCAACTACCAGGGTCATCGATTCTCGCTGCTCAAAGAAATCAACACCGACACGGTGAAGAACCTGAAGCCGGCATTCACGGTCGCGCTCAGCGGCTTTCAAAGCGGTGGGCGATATGCGCATGGCAATCTGGAGGCAACCCCGCTGGTCGAGGACGGCATTATGTACGTGCCGGACGGCTGGGGCTCGGTCTATGCCATCGATCTGACGGCCGGCAAGAAGGGCGCCATCAAGTGGAAGATGGACCCCGGCACTGACCGAGCCTGGGCCGGGGACGTCGCGTGCTGCGGCGTCAACAATCGTGGCGTCGCGCTGTGGAAAGACAAGGTCATCTCCATCGCGCTTGACGGCCGCATGTTTGCTATCAACAAGCAGACCGGCGAAGCGGTGTGGGAACGCAAGATCGCCGACCCGGCCATCGGCGAAGTCCTGACAATCGCGCCGCTCGTCATCCGCGATCTCGCGATCGTGGGCACCGCCGGCGGAGAATTCGGCATCCGCGGCTTCATCGAAGCCACCGACCTCAACACCGGCAAGGCGGCATGGCGCACCTACACGATCCCTGGTGCCGGCGAACCCGGCAACGAAACCTGGAAGGACGGCAACGAGCGCTGGAAGCACGGCGGCGCGTCGGTGTGGGAAACCGCGACCTACGATCCGGAAAGCGACACGTTCTACCAGGGCATCGGCAATGCGGGCCCCGACTGGGACCCCGAATACCGGCCCGGCGACAACAAATGGGCCGCGAGCGTGCTCGCGATGAACCCGAGCGACGGCAAGATCAAGTGGGGCTTCCAGTACACGCCGAACGATCCGTACGACTACGACGAAATCTCGGAGCACCCGATCATCAACGCCAAGGTCAATGGCGAGGATCGCAAGCTCGTCGTGCACGCCGCCCGCAACGGCTTCTTCTATGCGCTGGATCGCACCAACGGCTCGTTCATTGCCGGCAAACAGTATGTGGATCAATTGAACTGGACGCCGGGCCTCGATCCGAAGACCGGCAAGCCGGTCAACTACAATCCCAATGCGGAAGTGCAGATCTATGCTGAAGGCAGCCACGGCACGCGCGCCAAGCCGAAGGGCGAGAAGCTGTGCCCGGCGCATTTCGGCGGCAAGAACTGGGAACCGACCGCCTACAATCCGGAGCTTGGTCTCCTCTTCATTCCCTCGATCGAAGGCTGCAACTACATCGAGACCGTCGAGCAGAAGGACATGGAGGACCAGGGCGGTCCGGCAAAGTGGCGCGAGCGGTTTACCGGCGGCGCCCCAAAGACGCCGGATCGCCTCTACGGAAGTCTCAAGGCGGTCGATCCGACGACAGGCGAGACCAAGGCGTCCCTGAAACTCGAATATCCAAACTATTCGGGCGCGCTCGCGACTGCCGGAAACCTGGTGTTTCTGGGCCATGCCGATGGCACCTTCTCGGCTTACGATGCCAAGACCCTCAAGGAGGTGTGGAACTTCAATGTTGGCACCGGCATCAATGCACCGCCGATCAGCTATGCGGTGAATGGCGAGCAGTACATCGCGGTTCTGGCCGGCTCGCGGCAGTCGCCTGCCATCATGTCGTTGTCGCCTGAGCTTAAGAATACGTCGACCGCTTCCATGCTGTACGTGTTCAGCTTGTAAGATCGTGGGGAGAATTGGATGAAGACCAAAGCTTTTGCCGGCGCCCTCGCAGGCTCGCTGCTGATCGCCACAGCGCTCACGCCAGCGCGCGCTGCCGACGTGACCAACGAGCGCCTTCTCAACCCGCAGCGCGAGCCGCAGAATTGGCTGCTCCATCACGGCAATTACCAAGGCCACCGCTTCTCGCTGCTCAACGAGATCAATACCGACACCGTCAAGAACATGCGGCTCGCGTTCTCGGTCGCGTTGGGCGGCTTCCAGAGCGGCGGGCGCTATGCGCACGGCGCGCTCGAAGCGACGCCGATCGTCGAGGACGGCATCATGTACGTGCCGGACGGATGGGGGTCGGTCTACGCGATCGACGTCACGACCGGAAAAAAGGGCGTCTTCAAATGGAAGATGGATCCTGGCACCGACCGTGCATGGGCGGGTGACGTCGCCTGCTGCGGCGTTAACAATCGCGGCGTCGCGCTGTGGAAGGATAAGGTGATTTCCATCGCCCTCGATGGCCGTATGTTTGCCATCAACAAGGGAACCGGCGAAGTCGTCTGGGAACGCAAGATCGCCGAACCCGCCATCGGGGAAACGCTGACCATCGCGCCTCTCATCATCCGCGATCTTGCCATCGTGGGCGCCGCCGGCGGCGAATTCGGTATACGTGGCTATATCGAGGCAACCGACCTCAATACCGGCAAGATGGCCTGGCGCACCTATACGATTCCTGGTACCGGCGAGCCCGGCAACGAAACCTGGAAGGACGGCAAGGATCGCTGGAAGCACGGCGGCGGTTCGATCTGGGAGACCGCCACTTACGATCCGGAGACCGATACGTTCTATCAGGGCATCGGCAACGCCGGGCCGGACTACGACATTCAGTATCGCCCCGGCGACAACAAATGGGCGGCGAGCGTGCTCGCCATCGGCCCGAATGACGGCAAGATCAAGTGGGGCTTTCAGTACACCCCGCAAGACCCTTACGACTACGACGAAATTTCCGAGCACCCGATCATCAATGCCAAGGTCAACGGCGAGGATCGCAAGCTCGTGGTTCACGCCGCCCGCAACGGGTTTTTCTATGCGCTCGACCGCATCAACGGCTCCTTCATCACCGGCAAGCAGTATGTGGACGAGTTGAACTGGACGCCCGGCCTTGATCCCAAGACCGGCCGGCCGCTCAACTATGATCCCAACACCGACATCCAGATCTACGCGCCGGGTTCGCACGGCATGCGCGGCCAGCCTTCGGTCCGCACGTGCCCCACCAACGTCGGCGGCAAGAACTGGGAGCCATCCGCCTATAATCCGCAACTGGGCCTGCTGTTCATCCCTTCCATCGAGGGCTGCAACACGATCGAGACGCTCGAGCAGAAAGACATGGCCGACCAGGACGGTCCGGCAAAGTGGCGCGAGCGGTTTACCGGCGGCAGTGCCAAGACCGTTCAGCGGCTCTACGGGAGCCTCAAAGCCGTCGATCCGGTAACGGGCGAAACCAAAGCGTCGCTGAAGATGACATACCCGAACTACGGCGGCGCACTTGCAACCGCCGGCAACCTCGTATTCCTCGGCGAACCCGACGGCACGTTCGGGGCCTATGACGCGAAGTCGCTACAGCAGCTATGGAGCTTCAGCACCGGCACCGGCATCAATGCGCCGCCCATAGCCTATTCGGTGAATGGCAAACAGTACATCGCGGTGCTGGCAGGCTCGCGGCAGAACGTCAACATCTACGGGCTGGCGCCGGAGATCAAGAACATGGCGCCGGCCTCCATGCTGTATGTGTTCGCCCTATAAGGAGCGGCCTCCTTTACCTCTCCCCGCTTGCGGGGAGAGGTTGGAATGAGCGCGTCCTTCGCGCTCATTCCGGGCGAGGGGCCCCGCCACGAGTTCTGAGTTTGGAGGCTGCGTTTGTGGAGAGGCCCCTCACCCGACCCCCTCCCCGCAAGCGGGAGAGGGAGAAGCAACGGCGCGGCGTGATGATCTCTTTGTTTCATAGGAACGCGCTCCGAAGGTGCTCAGTTTTCGCTATCCTTTAACGCTCTCAAGGTGCTCGTTAACATGAGACTTCAGATGAACACCGTAACGGGACGTCGCCACATCCGATCAGCGGCCGTCCTCGTGATCCTCGCGCTTTACGCTCCCATTGATGCTGTTGCGCAAACGCAATCCAGTGCCGAAGAGGCGCGCCTCATTGAATTCGGCAAGGAAATCTTCAAGAGCAAGGCGGTTTGCCAGTACTGCCATAAATGGGATGCCTCAGGCGATCAGGGTTATGGCGGCAATGCGTTGTCGCTGCGCGCCACTCAGCTCACGCCCGAACAGCTTACCGAAGTGGTGAAATGCGGCCGGCCCGCTACAGGCATGCCCTACCATGACCGCTTCGCCTATACGGACAAGCGCTGTTATGGCTATACGCGCGAAGAAATGGGCAAGGACATGCCTCCCGCCGGCAACGACTTCCTATCGAACCGCGAGGTCGAGGCCGTAGTGAAATATCTGTTCGCCAAGGATGTCGGGAAAGGCCCCGCCACCTACGAAGATTGCGTCGATTTCTGGGGCAAGGACACCAAGCAGTGCGATCCCATGAAGAAGTAGTGAGCTGTAGGGTGAGCAAAGGCGCTTTCTTACCTCGCCCCGCTTGCGGGGAGAGGTCGGAATTTGCGCACTTCGCGCAAATTCCGGGTGAGGGGACCTTGCTGCGAGTCCGAGCTTGTGGAGAGGCCCCCTCACCCCGACCCTCTCCCCGCAAGCGGGGAGAGGGAGCAGTCATGGTGCTTGCCGCACTGGCAGCGCTCTCCATCGCAACGACCGCCCACGCCCAACCGCGCCGCGATCCCGGAGAGATCCACGGCCTCAAGCTCGGCCTCAAGGCCAATGAGATGTCGACCGATACCTTCGGCGACCTGGCCTGCGGCAGCAACGGCGGGCCACCGCGACAGGCGATCGACGACTGGTCGGAATTCCGCAAGTGCCGGCCGGAGCCGAGCGGGCTCTACGAAGTCAACGTGCGCTTCGATGATCAGCTTGAATATATCAGCCGCGCCATCGACGACCCGTTATACGCCCAAGGCCGCGTCGGCACGCGGGTGGCGGGGCATCCGGTGATCCTGTCGGTACTGTTCGACAAGGACGGCGTGCTGCGTGGGATTCGCATGATCAGTGATCCGCGCGGGTCGATCATGGAACGTCGCATGGCGCACATGCTGCGCCTCGCCATCATCAACCGCTATGAGCCCGACGGCTGGAATTGCACCGATTTCCCGCCGGCACCGGGAGAGACTCCGGTCGGCGGCGGCGTGTTCATCAAGCAAAGCTGCGACAAGCGGACGGCCGAGCGCGACCTTCACGTAGAAGCGCGTTTCCTGCGCAAACCAGGTCAAAGCGACGTCAATCCCGCCACCGGCGAACCCACGACCGGCCAGTTCGAGAGCTGGACACGCTTCGAGCTGATGGATCCGAACTACAAGAAACCGTGAACGCGCGCCGGCTCCGGTGCGCATCTCAACATGGATGTTCGATCATGAAATACCTTGTCGTCCTGCTCGCATTCGCGGCGGCCGTCATGGCATCGCCCGCCCACGCCGTCTGCTCGTCGTGCAACATCCAGACCAAGGCCCCCTCCGCCACCCAGCCCGGCAAATTCGATTACCGCGTCAGTTGCATCATCGACGAGAGCGGCGATGAGGTGAACACCGTCGTAACGGCCGCGACCGACGAAGAAGCAATCGAACTGACCAAGA
>DATGCX010000026.1:0-8167 GCA_035311445.1 Xanthobacteraceae bacterium
ACGGCACTGTTGTCTGCTGTTCAGCCGCGCAATGGCGGCAAGGCACGACGATCCTTTCATCACCATTTCACGGCACAGCAGGATCTCGTTCCGTGCTTCCCATAACGGTCTCAGCTACCTGAATTCGTTAGGCATTGCGCAGAACACGGAGAGCACCGGCGACCTCGCGCGTCAGCTTGGCTCCGCCGCTGCAGTCGCATCGAGAATCCAGGCGAAATAGCGGTCATCGACACTCTCGACCGGAATGACTACGATTGCGGGGGTATCATAGGGATGCGTCGCCTTGACGCTGGCGCGCACGCCTTCGGCGAGCGAGGCGCGAGTCTTGACGATCATCACTGCTTCTTCGGCGCGCTCGACCGCCCCTTGCCACCGATAGACCGAGATCATGCCCGGCAGGATGTTGACGCAAGCCGCAAGGTGCGCCTCCACCAGGGCCTTGCCGGCCTTCTCAGCCTCGACAACCGAGGGAAAGGTTGTGTACACGAACACCGCGCGTTCCATTCCGCAAGCCCCTTGCATTCCTCGTCGACGAAAGAACCGCGTATGAGCCAACGCCGCGATCGCATCGCGTTCGTCACCAGCGCCATACCGGAGGCCGAAATGGCGCGTGACATGCTCGCGCGCCGCTACGGCGACGTCCGACCGACCGACGCCGATGTCATCGTCGCGCTCGGCGGCGACGGCCTCATGCTGCAGACCCTGCACAAATTCATGGAAAGCGGCAAGCCGATCTACGGTATGAACCGCGGCACCGTTGGCTTCATGATGAACGAATACCGCGAAGACGGCCTCAAGGAGCGCCTGGCCGCCGCCGAGGAGAGCGTCATTCACCCGCTCGTCATGCAAGCGGTTGACACCGGCGGAAAGGTTCACCTGGCGCGGGCCATCAACGAAGTCTCGCTGTTTCGTCAGACTTACCAGGTGGCGCGCCTGCGCGTCCTCGTGGACGGCAAGGAACGGCTCTCCCAACTCGACGGCGACGGCATCATGGTGGCGACCCCGGCCGGCTCAACGGCATACAACCTTTCGGCTCAAGGGCCGATCATCCCGATCGGCGCGGCGCTGCTGGCGCTCACTCCGATCAGTCCGTTCCGGCCGCGGCGCTGGCACGGCGCGCTGTTGCCGGACACCGCGATCGTGTGCATCGAAGTGCTCGAGCCGGACAAGCGTCCGGTCGCCGCCGTCGCCGACCACCACGAGGTCCGGTTCGTGCGTACCGTCGACATCCGCATGGAGCACAAGGTCGCCATGCGCATGCTGTTCGATCCGGGGCACAATCTCGACGAGCGGATCCTGCGGGAGCAGTTCGGCGTTTAAAGACCTGCCGGACGCGCTCATTTCAAGAAATTGAGCCCCAACCTGATGAATGAAACGATGGATGACGATCGCGCTATTCGTGAATTGGTCAGCACCTGGATAAACGCCAGCAAGTCCGGTGACCTTTCGACCGTACTGAGCCTGATCGCAGACGACGCGATATTCATGGTTCCGGGCCAACCGCCGTTTGGCAAGGATGCTTTCGCGGCGGCCTCTCAGGGTCGATCGAATATTCGGGTCGAAGGCAGGAGGGATATCGAGGAAATCAGGATCATCGTCCGTGAGCGGGACTAAGAAAATGCGGAGGAGACCGCTGCCGAATTGGCGCGAGAACTGCGCGTGCTCGGCGATGAGCTGCTCGGCCTCGGGGCCACTCCGATGGCCCGGATAATCCGGTCAACACGAGCGCACCGCTGTCGCTGGTAGGCTCACGCCGAGCGAAAAGAGCGCCAGGCGTCGCGATCACCGAGCCGGTCGACTCGGCGCGCTGCGTTGCCAAGCCTCCGCACCAATTGCGCTGCCGCGGGTCGGCACGCTGACGATCCGGTTATCGATTTGGCATGCCCCCGCAACCCGATATGCGACCTTCTCGGCCTGCCTGCGCAACGCCCCGCTTGAGGAAGTTCCCATAAGCGTGACCCGGCCATTGGCAGCGGAGGCGGTGACGCCCGCCGGCGCAATGCTCCCGCTGAGCTCGTCGGTGAGCGCCGCGTTGACCTTGGCCTCCAGGAGCTTGTCGGCCAGCTCCGCGCGGGTCGCCGGCCCATCGCGGAAGCGCGGGTGTTCTGCAAGCTGGCACACCGCATTCACGCAGGCATCGACCGGCATGCGCTCGGTGTTGAGCACGATGTGATAAAGGAGCGCGTCCTCCTGCTCTACGTTGAACGATGCTCGCAGCGTGCGCGCGTGGGCGGCATCAAAGCGTTCCAACTCATCGCGCACCACGTCGGCGTCCTTGCTGCCGAGCCGCTCCATCATGACGCGAACACGGAAATTCATCGACGCGCATACCCGTACGCTGATGACATACGGCATCTCGCGTAGCAGCGTCGCTGCGCCCCAACCGCGAATGAGGACACGACCCTGCTGGGCTATGCTGAGAATTTCCTCGGTCGTGTAGCGGGACAGCCTGCGTTTGTTGATCGCCAAGCGCTCGAACAAGGTTGCCGAGCCGTCCACATAGCGCAGAACGGCGCCCTCCTCGACCCCGAGTCGTTCGGCAACATTGTTGGCCACGATCTCGGAGTGAATGATTTTCAATCCCAGACGGCTGGCGATCCCGTTTGCCACTTCGGTTCCGAGGCAGCCGAGCTGTCGAGTCATTGCGATGACGGCCATAACGATCTCTCTTAAGGGTGCGGCTACGTAACTGCTGCCCTAGATTGCATTAATTTTCCATAAACACAGTATCATAAATTTACACGCAGAACCAAAATTTTTTATCGAGGAGGCCGCAACGAATCGGCTGGAAGGGTCGGGGTCGTTTTCGAAAAAATTCAGCAAAATCAATTAACCGAATGCGTTTTTTCAATAATCACAACGAACAATAAAATCGCCCTCGCGTCAATTTGCGCGTGGCTGAAGGCTTGGGCGTGGCGCGGCTTCAGAAATCCGGCTTGTCAGCCTGCGGCAAGGGCATGACTTCGTAATGAAGAAAGTCGATGTTGTTCTCAGCACAAATGTCTTCGGTCCACTGGCGCGGGACACGACGAAATCGCTGAATCGCCGACCATGGCGTGGTGAAGGCGCCCGGATCGTCAACCGTGATCAGGACTTCCATCGCCTTGCCGTCGTTTTGCAGCTTGTAGCGCTCGACGACGTGCAACTGATCGGTATGGGGTGTGAGATAGCTGTCAACAAATGTCTTGGTCGAGATTGCGATCGTGTCGACCACCAGCGTGTCGTTGCCCTCGTAGTGGCCGACCGATTCTCCGTACCATGACGGTTTCGGATTTTGCGAATGCGGCACATTCAAATAGATGCGCCGCACTTCCGGGCCGCCCTGGTTGATCATCGTTACCTGCTTGGCCGTCTGCAGGACAAAAATCGGTTCGGCGAGCGTGTAGATCACCCAACCGGGAACCCCGGCAGGGTAGCACCGCTCTCGCGCGCGAAACGGCACTTTCCCGGCCAGAACCCATTCGTTGGCCTTTCTCATCTGCTCCCTGGCCCAGGGTAGCAGGATGGGATTGCTGAGATCCGCAACCCGGTAGGTCGGTTGCGTACCGGTTCGCCGGGCGGCACCGTTATCGACGTAAGGATAGCGTTTGTCGAAGCTGATTGGTCCGGGACCGCTCGGCGGCGGCAGCAAGTCGTCGCCGACCATCAGCCACGCGGATTTGCTGTCGATGGTAAAGTCGGGCACCGTGACGCCTTGCTGGGCCACGATCGCGCTCGGCCATGCCGTTACGCAAGCGCAAAGAAAGCTGCCCGCCAGAGCAATGAGCCCGAACAGTCGCCCGGCGGGTTTGCTGCGACCCACCGGGGTTGCGGACATCACGTCTCCCTCGTCGACCGCGGATTCCAACGAAACAAGCCGGGAGGTGCTTGCCAACGTCGACCTATGGCCGGCGCACGCCCGCCACCTGGGACAGATCGCGGTGGGGCTCGCCGCAGACGTAGTCTTCGAGGCGGACATCAGTGCGCAGATTGTAGACGAAGCGCGCTTGCCAATCCCGGCTGTAATATTGAGGATCGTGAATGGTGATGACGTCTTCGAGCTGCGTCGGGCTGACCCGGCGGATGCGCTCGACCGTCGTCATCTCGTCCGTATGCGGCGCGCCGGTGGCATCGACGAAAGTCTTTTCGTTGAAGCCCGCGGTGTGGATCACCAGCGTATCGCCCTCGAAGTGACCGATCGAGTGACCGTTGTAGAACGGGAAGGTGGTCTGCTCCCTCGCCGTGGGCATCGGCTTGTCCATGGCAATAACGCGGACCTGATGATTAAGCTCATGGATAATGGTTACCTGCCCGGGCGGCGCCTGAATGATCTCGAACGGATAGGGAGTGGCAAGCACGCGCGGCAGCCCGTCGGGCACGCAGTACTTTCTTGCGGCGTCCGTGATGGAGCCGTCCTTGAGGCCCGCCGTGTTCTTCTCATACGCGGCCTTGCCCGCGGGCGTAAGCGGCAGCTCGCCGCCGCCGACGAGTTGGATCTTGGCGTGGTATTCACTTGCCCAATAGGTTCCGGAAATATCAGGCGTTTCGGCATAGGCTGAACCGGACAGCGCCGGTATCGCAAGCATCGCCGTCAAGGCCGAGCCGATACCCGCAAAGAACCAAAAGACTCCCATATTGCCCCTCCCGATTTGTTTGCCGACCAAACCCGCTGCCGATGCATCCAAACAAATCGGCAGCGCTGGTCTTGTAACCAAAGCTACCATTCCAGGCGACGGGAAAAAAGAGCCACTGTGCAGTCAGCAAATTCGAAATTCCTGTCGAAGGGAAACCAGAATCGGTTGCAAGGGACGGCGTCTGAACGCGCCACTCGTGGCCAAATTATTTCGAGCGAAAGTTCGAAGAGGCTGGCACTGGCGCCGGAATCCCCGTAAAATAAGGCGTTGTAAAAATCAGTGGGAGACGCCAATGAAATTCCAAGCGCTCGGCCTCGCCGGTATCGCGATAGCCATGTCCGCCATTCCGGTCGTTGCACACCACTCCTTTGCCATGTTCGACGCCGAAAAATCCAAGGTCCTGGAAGGTACCGTCAAGGAATTCCAGTGGACCAATCCGCACAGCTGGATCCTCATGATGGTCGATAACGGCGAGGGGAAGGCTGAACAATGGGCGATCGAGATGGGCGGTCCCGCCGGTTTGGCGCGGCAGGGCTGGATTCCCAAGACCCTCACGCCGGGCATGAAAATTAAGACGGTGATCCATCCGCTCCGAGACGGGACGAATGGTGGGCAGTTCATGGCAGTGACGCTTCCAGACGGCACACAGCTCGGAAATCCGAACGCTGCACCGAGTGCCAACGCGGGCGGCGGAGCCAACTGAGGCTGTGGATCCATTACGGCTCTTCGGAGCGCTGTGATGCAGGTTGGCGGAAACAGCGCCGTTCCAGTGATGATGGAACGGCTGCTGATGTAATGTTTTTTGCTCGGTCCGTTCCGACATTGCGCTTGCGCGATCTGGATACCGTGCGCTCATGGCGGCGAGCTGTCATCGCGAAAGCAGGAGACGTCAGGTGCCCGCGCCGTCGAAATTCGCCTTCAGGGGCGTCTCCGCGACCGGCGCGCTGATCGTAAGTCTGGCCGGCCCGGCGTTCGGTACGGAAACATCCAACGTGCCGAATTTCACGCCTGACAGCGTTACAGGCTGGCAGCTCCAGGACGACGAATTCATCCCACCGCCGAGCGGACCGGGGCCGGTTATGTCCGATCCGGCTCATCCGTACATCAGCTTTTATCGGTTTCCCCGAAATCCGAAGCCGACCTTCCGTGTTGCCGATTTGAGCAACCCGATCCTGCAGCCGTGGGTCAGGGAGCATCTGCGACAAGTCAATGAACGATCGCTGTCCGGCAAGGTCGTATCGATCCCGAAGGAGAGGTGCTGGCCGGTCGGCGTACCGGCATTTCTGCTGCTGCCCGCAACGCCGGTGTACTTTCTCCAGATGCCGAAACAGGTTTCAATGATCTGGATGCAGGACCATCAGGTTCGTCGCGTCTATCTGGATGTGCCGCATTCTGCGAACGTGACCCCGTCATGGTTTGGTGAGTCGATCGGCCATTACGAGGGTGACACGCTCGTCGTCGATACGATTGGAATCTCCAGCAAGTCCTACGTCGATAACTATCAGACGCCACACACCGATCAGTTGCACGTGATTGAGCGCTTCCGCATGATCGATGACGGAAAAACGCTCGAGGTGAACGTCCATGTTGAGGACCCCGGCGCGTTCACGATGCCGTGGAACGCAATCCAGCGTTACCGGCGTACGGACCGCAGCCCGCTGAGCGAAGTCGTCTGCGCCGAGAACAACGGCGATCATTTTCACCAGGACCTCGAGCCGATACCTCAGGCGGATAAGCCGGATTTCTAGGCTGTATCCCAACGACAGAGCCCCACATGCGTTTATTGACTTTTGTTCTCGCGTTGACTTTCGTTGCCCACCCCGCAGCTGCGCAGAGCTGGAAGGAATATGCCTATCCGGCCGACGCCTTCTCGGTCGCATTTCCGACCGAGCCGACGGTCAGGACAACCACCTATCAGGCCGCCGATGGCCGTCAGGTCGAAGCGCGTGTCTATTCGGTATTGCAGGATGGCAGCGTGCTTAAGATGACAGTCGCCGATCTGCCGGATCCCGCCGTGGCGGAAAACTCCGTGCTCGACCACGCGGTCCGGATGTTGTCGCACGGCGCCGAAATCACTGTCGATATTCCACATCGCATCAGCCGTGTATACGGCCGCCAGTTGAGCATCGCAGGACCGGACGGCAGCCGTTCCTCGGTGGCGGTGTTCTATCATAAGCGGCGGCTCTATCAGATCGAAGGGACGGTGCTTCCCACCGCCACTGCTACGTCCGATGCCATTCGATTCCAGCAGTCGCTCTCCTTCACGGACGACTCGACAAACCGGTGATCTCGTCCACGCGCGAAGTTGTAGGATGGGTTGAGATTGCGAGCGCGGTCAACCTGACAGCCCCGGCGGCGTCGAGCATGTGCGATATAGAGTTCGCCGTCGCTGGGCTTGCGCCCGAGGCCCCCCGCGAGCGCCGCTGCATTCTCCTTGGCATAGGCGCCGGCCATGGCCGCGCTGGCAGCCGGATCGAAGCGCCATGATGTCGCGGCGCATCGCGGGATCTGGCGCGTCGAAATGACCGGATGCATTTTTTGCACGATGGCATCGGCGAACTTGCGATAGCCGAGAGTCGGGCCGGCGCGCTTCACGGTGGCAAGCCAGGTCTGGTCAATGAACTGACAGAGCCCCCGCGCCGACGACGTCAGCGAGACGGCTTGCGGATTGAGCCCGGATGCGGCTTGCGCGGCGGTCAGCAGATACTCGAGGCTGGCACCGTCGTTGCCGCTGCGCCTCGAATGACATCGTTGACGCTTTGCGCCCGAGGCTCGCTGAAAACATCGCTGATGTCCATGCTGCGCATTACGTCGCGGACGGCAGGCTGGGTATCGGTCTTCGGCCAGTTCGCAGAATTGGCGTTTGTGGTAAACGAACTATTAACGCGTGGGTCAAAGCCCGCTGTTTGTTATTCCCTCCCCCCGCTTGCGGGGAGGGAAAGAACAACGGGTGCACGCTGAGGAGAACAACGATGTCCGAAACCATGACGGTTAAGCGGCACAAGCGTGGTGGAATCTATTTCGAGGATTTCGTCGCCGGCCAGATCTTTGAGCATCGCTATTACCGAACCGTAACCCAGATGGACAACGTGCTGTTTTCGAATATGACGCTCAATCCGCAGCCGCTGCACATCGACCGGCATTTTTGCGAGCAGGAAACCGAATGGGGTCGACCGCTCGTGAACTCGTTTTTCACATTGGGCCTGATGGTCGGTATGTCGGTGTCGGACATTACCACCGGCACTACCATTGCCAATCTCGGCATGAGCGACGTCCGATTTCCGCATCCGGTATTCGAGGGCGACACGCTGCATGCCACCACCGAAGTCGCCGGCAAGCGCATCTCCAAGTCGCGCTCAGGCGCCGGGATCGTCGAACTGATCCACCGCTGCTACAACCAGGACGAAAAGCTGGTGGCGGAATGCCGGCGCAGCGCTTTCATTCTGATGCGGCCGGCCTGATGCGGTCGCTGTTGTTCGTTCCTGCCGATTCGCCCGGCAAGCTCGATAAAGCGCTCGGCTGCGGCGCAGACGCGCTCATCCTTGATCTGGAGG
>DATGCX010000027.1:0-74814 GCA_035311445.1 Xanthobacteraceae bacterium
TCGAGCGCTGCTACTGCCGGCTCAAGGATTTCAGGCGGATTGCCACTCGCTATGACAAACTCGCCAGAAACTTCTTTTCCAGCGTGTGTCTCGTCGCCGCCGTCGCCTATTGGCTCTAATCAATTGAGTCTGGACCCTAAGCTAGCTTCTGGCGATCGTGGAGGTCTCCATTACGATGCGCTCATCAGGAAAAGCGAAATTCCAACCGTCCTGGTTGCTTTTTGCGGGACCGTGGCGACGAGCTGGCGGGACTGGTTCGCCAATTTTTCGTGGTTTACCGGCCTGATTCCAATCGAAAATGAGTATGCCGTCGCCCGGCAGGTGTTGTCTCGGTACGAGATGAGGTGAAAAAGCACTTTGGGGATAGTCCCGTTGCATATGTTGCGACCGGGCACTCGCTTGGGGGCGGACTTGCACAGCATGTCGCCGCAGGATTTCCGTGCGTCGATGCCGGGGTGTTCGATGCCTCGTTTGTCAAAAATACATTTGTGTACGCCCAACCCTTCGAGCAGTCGATCACGATCCATATCTACGACAAGCACGACGAACTGACGAATCTGCGCCACAGGCTCGGTCTTGCGGAGCATGATTCGAGCACCTACCGCTGGTATCCAATCGAGCTTGTGCCGTGCCCGCCGGGAAAGCTCTGCCACGCCATGAATCCATTTGTCATCGGCATGGCAAGGCTCGTACTCGATTGTCAGATCATCAGAACAAAGGAATGCACGATCCCCGGTGCCGACACCCGCGCCCAGGGCATATATTGTCCGTCAGCCGACGGCATAAATGACACAGAATTCTGCGGATCAGCGCTGCGCCGGCTTGGGATCAGCAGGTGAATCCGATGGAATTCCGCATTGCCAATACCTTTACCGACAGCCTTGCCCGCCTCACGAGCGACGAGCAGAGAGCGGTGAGGATGACGGCGCTCGAGTTGCAAATCAATCCAGCCAATCCAGGCATAAGCTTCCACAAGCTCGATAAGGCGAAAGATAAGAATTTCTGGTCGGTGCGGGTGAGTAGCGACATCCGGCTGATCGTCCATCGCATCGAACAGAGTCTCATGTTGTGCTACGTCGATCGCCACGACAAGGCCTATGACTGGGCTGAGCGCCGCAAGCTGGAGACGCATCCGAAGACGGGCGCCGCGCAACTCGTCGAGATCCGCGAGACCATCAAGGAGATTATCGTTCCGGTTTACGTACCGCCGGCGGACACGCCGCAACGCGCGCCGGCCGTAAAACTTCTTTTCACCGACATGACGGATGACGAACTGCTCGGTTATGGCGTACCGGCCGAATGGCTCAATGACGTAAGAAACGCGACCGAAGATACTTTGCTGAAGTTGGCCGATCATCTTCCCGCTGAGGCGTCGGAGGCCTTACTTGAACTCGCGACCGGCGGGAGGTCACGCATCCCCACGTCTGCGAAGGCTGCTCGTCCTGCAGTACCTTACATGGAATACCGGCTTCCCCCGGAAAGTCGCTTCGAATCAGCCGGTTTTGCGGATTCCGCCGAGTTTGATCGAGGCCAAATTGGTTCTGTTCGTATGGCGGAGCACCTTGCTTTCGACCATTCCGACGCCCGCCGCAGGTTCCGAACCATTAAGAGCGTGGAGGAATTGCAACGCGCGCTTGATTACCCGTGGGACAAGTGGACGGTCTTCCTCCATCCCGACCAGCGGGACCTAGTGGAGCGCAGCTACACCGGTCCAGCACGCGTGTCCGGCTCGGCCGGCACCGGCAAGACCATCGTCGCGTTGCACCGCGCCGCCCATCTTGCCCGCGCGAACCCCGACACCCGCGTACTCCTGACGACCTTCTCGGATACGCTGGCAAGTGCGCTGCTTACACGGCTGCGGCGTCTGTTGAGCAATGAACCGCGTCTTGCCGAGAGGATCGACGTCTGTTCCCTCAAGGCCATCGGGCTGCGACTCTACAAGGCGCATATCGGACCGCCGGCGATTGCCGACCGGGAAGTGGTGCGCGGGCTGATCCGGGAGGCGGCCGGTGAGGTGGGCGGCCACAAGTTCAGCCAGCGCTTCCTGCTCACCGAATGGGATCACGTGGCAGACGCCTGGCAACTGACGACTTGGGAGGAATACCGCGAAGCTCCGCGGCTGGGCCGGAAAACGCGCCTCCCGGAAGCGCAGCGCAAAGTGCTGTGGTCAATGCTCGAACGCGTTCGCGCCGGGCTACAATCGCGGGGGCAGATCACCTATGCAGGCCTGTTCACGTCTCTGGCGGGAGTGCTATCGAAAAGCAAGAAGATCGTGTTCGACTTCGCAGTGGTGGACGAGGCACAGGACTTGGGCGTCGCCGACATGCGCTTCCTCGCTGCCCTCGGTGGAAACCGTCCCAATGCGCTCTTTTTTGCTGGAGACCTAGGCCAGCGCATCTTCCAACAGCCGTTCTCCTGGAAGTCCCTCGGCGTGGATGTCCGCGGCCGGTCGACAACCCTGCGAGTGAATTACAGGACCTCCCACCAGATCCGTACCCACGCCGACCGCCTGCTTGGTCCGGTGCTCACAGACGTGGACGGCAATCGCGAGGACCGCGGCGAGACGGTTTCCGTGTTCAATGGTCCTACACCGGTGGTCCGCTCGCCTCAGAGCGAAGCCGAGGAAACGAAGGCGGTCGGCAGCTGGATTGCGGAACTGGCGAAGAGCGGGATGGCGCCGCATGAGTTCGGTGTGTTCGTCCGCTCGGAGACTCAGCTTGACCGCGCAATTGCCGCTGTGAAGGAGGCGGGCATCGCCTTCAAGATTCTCGACGAACACGTGGAGACCGCAAGCGGCCACGTGTCGATCGGCACCATGCACTTGGCGAAGGGCCTGGAGTTCCGCGCAGTGGCCGTCATGGCCTGCGACGACGAAGTGATTCCGCTGCAGGAACGCATCGAGGCGATCGGCGACGACGCCGACCTGCAGGAAGTCTATGACACCGAGCGCCATCTACTCTATGTCGCGTGCACCCGGGCTCGGGATCATCTGCTGGTGACAGGGGCTTCGCCGGTGTCGGAATTCCTCGACGATTTAACGGAACCTTATAGCGCCTCGGTCGCAGAGGCCCCACGGGCGCTATGACAATCGATGGACTGCTTCTGCTGTCTTAACATTTCGTAGCAAAGTTCGAGGGCATCAGTTAGGTAGTGGGGAGGGGAGACTTGAGCCCTTATGTATTTGGCTTCGCTCTTGCCTGCATACTAGAGCTGTTGCTTGCGGGCTGGGGGACTGCCCGCAAGAGCCGAGCAAACCGCGCACGCTTCGAAAGCGATCTGCGAGCGCTCCGAACCGAGGTCGCGCGCACCGCGGAAGTCTGCACGCTTACGAGCACAAGGGCGGCAGCAATCGGAAATGCCGTCCCAGGGGCCATAAAGGAGGTAATGTCGCGATTAGGGAGTCTGCAAGATCGCGCGACGGAATTGGGCGATCGGCTTAGCGAGATTGCAGGTCGAGTTGAGGCCTCGTCCGAACGAGTTGACGTTGTGACATCACACACGCAGCCAATCAACGCTCTCACAACGGAAATCGCCGATATAAAGTAGATCGCTTGCGAGATGAGGTCGCAATTATCCGAAGTGCAAGACCGCGGCGAAGGAATATGCGATCGGGTCAACGAGCTCGCGGGCCGAATCGAATTTTTGTCCGGACAAGTTGATCTTGTGAAATCACTCAGGCGGGGGATTGAGGCGGTTACCAGGGATACCCCTCAGATAAAGACGGATGTTGATCAAATAAAGAAGAGCGTTGATCAAATAGAACGCCGTATTGCAGCTCTTCAAACGCGTGCAACTTCGACATCTGAGATTAGTCGCGCCCCGAACGCAGAAAGCGAGGGTGTTACCACTCATGATATTGCTCCTAAAAACCGCGGCGGCGGTCCGCGAACACCAGATCGAGGAAACGGTGAAGGGAAACCGATCCGCAGGTCATCACTCCTTCGACCACAACTCGTCGCTCGGCGGGATACTGGCGATTGGCAGATATACGTTGATATTGAACACGAAACGATGGAAGCCCTGTGTGTCGTTCACGGAGAGGCTCAGCTGAATGAAGGGAATGGGGTGGGGCCGCGCTTTTTTGGGCCCCTCCTTGATCTGAGAAATCCATCAGAGTTATCTCCAATGGCAGTGAGCCAATCGAATCGACGTTGATCACGAAAGATAAGCCAGCGCTCTTTTTCCGAATGGTTCAAGACGGCTTTGCAAGAAGCGTGCGGCATCCTTCCAGCGGACTCAACCTCGCTGTCGTCCCGATGGACTGGCGGTACAACGACGTCATTTCGGGCTCGCCCCCCGCTGAGCCGGAGCCTCTCGGCATTGCGGGGTATACGCTTCACTACTATTCCCCAGATCACGGCAGGCCGCTGGCATTCGAAGGTCGACCCGAGCTCACCGCGCCAAAATCGGAGTTTCGACTTGTCGGCCGTCAGTTGGTCGACGCCGAACAGCGAATGGGGCCGCTCTTCATCGGCGATCCCCCGACCCTGCACGCAGGCTCCGATGGGATGCAAGTTCAAACGATCGCCGCAACTCAAGCGCGGACCAGTCGAACAATATCTCGGTCGCATTCTTAGCGATTGGAAATACAGCAGATGAGTGCCATGCCAAATTCCGCACAATCCGAGTTGCCCGGCGTCTCGTTGCCCGTAGATATGTCACTGGGTGAAAGTACTATTCGCCCGATCGGGCTGAAGAATGACTGGTCTCCAGGCAAGCGGTGGTCGCACGGCAAACGGGCCCTGCTCGTCTTTGCCCGCTTCTTGATCACATTCTGCATCGGTGTAGCTGCGGCCTTGGTTTGGCAGTTCTACGGCGACGAGTTCAGAGAGAGGACCGCTAGCTCGTTCCCGCAGCTTGATTGGTTGAAGCCGCAGACCGCGCTCGTTGCACAGACCGCGCCCGAAACCATCCCACAACCCGAGCCAGCCAGCCCTTCTCCTGACCAACAGCAGCTCAACACAATGTCGGTCGATCTTGACGCTGTGCGGCAAAACGTCGACCGAATAGCCAACAGTCAAGAGCAGATCACACGCAGAATCGATCAACTTGCGGCCGACCAAGAACAGATGACACGCGAACTTACCAGACTTCAGTCTGTCACTCAGTATCTCCTTTACAAGAGTTCAGAGCCGACACTGCGGCCTGTCCCTAGCCCTGCGCCGAAGCCCGTTCCGCGGCCGCCGCAGGCAGCGACGGCACATTGAAGGCGGCACGAGGGATCGGTCGCACCCATCAGGCCGGTGTACTGTCCGATTTTCGGCAGCCAGGGCCGGTCACGACCGCCATGGTTTTTGCCGGTCTTTTCGGGCCAGGCCGCGCCCACTTGTCGTAGAAGGCACATTTTGTGTGCAGTGATCGGCCGGTTGGGATTAGGTGTGTCGTTCGCGAGTGATCCCGCAGTACGCCTACAAGGGCGACTTCGAACGGCTCTACTTCGCGGAAACGAAAAAGAAGTCCTTTCGTCCCGGCAGCGGGCTGGTGGCGCTTGTTGGTGGCGTCCATGACGTCGTCGCGGACGTAATCGAACAGCCGGCGCACTTCGTGGCCCGGCATTGAGTTGCGCCACGAAGGCGCGGGCGAACGGGCTGTTGACGCCGTCGACGTCATCGGCCGCGACTTCGCTGTCCTTGGCGGAATAGACCACCAAGCGTTCCGGGCCCCGGCCCGGGAGGCGGAGCCAGACCCCGGTCGACGCTGCCGCGTGACCCGGCGGTGCGGCGCATCTGCTCCTTGAACGGATTGACGCGGCAGGCGTCGAGAACCACAAGCCGCAATGCGCTGGCACCGCCAATCGCACTCAGCAATTCCTCATAGGACACGGTCTCGGCCTTCACGTCGCGATCATCGACAAGCCTGGCATCGAGGGGAATGAGATAGTTGACCCGATTGATTTCGATGCCGTGGCCGGCAAAATAGATCAGCGCCCAGTCGGCGTTATCAGCCTGATCGCGGAACACACGCAGCGCCTTCACCATGGCGTCGTGGTCGAGGTCCGTCGCCAGCTCGACGGTCTCAAAGCCCATTTGCCGCAGGCCAGGGATCGAGGTTTGGCGGCTTTGAGCCGCGGGCATTGAAGTAATTAGGAATCGCCCGGGCTGCGGATAGGTTGAACTCTTGGTCACAAGAGATTTGGCGTTTGCGTATGATCAGTCCTTGCGGACGATTGTTCCGACATGCTCGCCGCGGAGCGCTCGTTCCAGAAGCTCGGGCTTCAGTCCATTGACGATCTGGAATTGCTTGACCTGGCGGGCGTTGGCGAGGAGATCGATCAGGACGCGGTCAAACGGGAGCGTCGCCAGATTACGCCGTCTGAGCTCCGAGACAGTGATGTCGCCGATGAACCTGGCATCTGAATTGAGCTTGGGATCGGCGTCGTAAAGTCCGTCCACGTCCTTGATCAGGTTGTGACTAGCGCAGCCGTAGCATTCGGCAAGCAGGAACGTGCCGGCGTCGGTGCGATGTGGCGGGATGCGTCCGAAACGGGGCGTGTGCTCCCAAATCGAAAATGGAGGATCGCCGTTGCAGATTACCCCCGGGGCCGATCTGATAAAGAAGGGCAGCATGTGCCCGAGAATTTCAGGCGGGATGGCGACGACACCATGTGGTGCCAGCAGTGTGCCAAGGAGATGTGCATTGCCAAGCGCGTCGATGATCCGAAGCTGGGCCAGCACGCCAGTCGGCAAGCCGAGATCCATGCCGATCGAAGTTACATGGCGGCTACGCACACCGCCGCCGGTGCCGATTACCAGTTTGAATTTTTCAAGGATTCTGGCGAGGGCTTCGACCAGCGGATAAACCGCTTGCTTGCCTTTGTCCATGATCGAGCGGCCACCAACCTTGACGACGTGGCAGAATGGCAGCATCGGAACGACGGGAGTTTCAGTTGACGACATGACCTGCTTGTCGAGCAGGCTCTCGCGCATCAGCATCGATTCGACGTGGTGGCGCTTGTCGATCGGGATTTCCCGCCCCTCAGGGACTTGTCCGGTCATGATGTAAGCCTCGCTTCAGGCGGTGATCACGGTTCCGACCGGCTCACCGTTTAGCGCGCGCGTCAGATTGCCCCGATTCAAGCCGTTGATGACCTGGACCGAGCGGCGGTTTCTGGCATTCTTCATCAATTCGAATACGGTCCGCTCCAGCACCACGTCGACCAGATCAAGCTCGGCAAGTTCGTCAACCGTGATCTTGGGAATGAACTTGGCGTTCGGGTCCTTCTTGGGGTCAGCTGTGTAGAGACCCTCTTCGTCCTTGACGTAGATCATCGAGCGGGCACCCAAGGTCTCACTGATCAGGTAGCACCCGGCGTCGGTCCGGTGCGGCGGAACGCGGCCGACCTCCGGGTTCGGCTGCCAATACGCATACGGAGGCATACCGACGCAAACACATGCCTGGCGCTCGGCAAGATAGAGTGGCATCTGGGCGAATTGCGCCGGCTCGATCGATGGGATTCCGTGCTTGGCGAGGAGATAGTGGATCATCTTCGCGTTTTGGATGCTCACGAAGAAGCCGAGCACACTCAGCACACCGGTTGGCATGCCAAGGTCGAGCCCGATGCTGTAAGCATGACGCGCCCGAGTGCCAGCTCCGGTGCCAATGATCATCTTGTGCCTGGGGAGATTTTCGACGATCTCGTCTATGAGCGGAAAGACCGCCTCCCGACCGCGATCGATAAAGCTCTGTCCGCCGATCTTGATGACGTTCGCGTCCGGCAAAATCTGGATGACTGGCTGCCGATCGAGCCTGGCCATCTCTTCTTCGTCGCTGTCGCTGCCGGTTACGAGTGCGGTGGTCAGTCGATCCAGGGTTTGGCCGTCCATCGTGCACCTCCCCACGGCTTGGCGCTGTTTTATGCTGTGATCACCGCCCTGGTGCTGCTCCCACATCGGATCCCGTCAGGGGCGGCGCCTGCCTCGGCGTATCCCAGAGCTTTACAGTGCCATCCATGCTCGCGGTCGCCACGCTCTTGCCGTCATGTGAGAACGTGGCGAAGTGGATCCGCCTGAGATGTCCCTTCAACGAGGCCGCCTGCTTGCGGGTGGCAACGTCCCAGAGACGCACCGTGTGATCGAGGCCGACCGAAACGAGCATCTTCCCATCAGGAGAGAACGCACAGAACCGGACCCACGCGGTATGGCCTTTGAACGGCTCCAGCTCCTTGCGGCTCTCCAAGTCGAAAAGCTGTACGTTGTCACTGGCACCGGCGGAGGCCAACAGCTTGCCATCCGGGGAGAATGCGACAGAGTGGACTGGCCCGGTATGGACGTCGATGGTGGCGACCTCCTTGGTCGAGGACACGTCCCACAGCTTTATGGTGCCGTCAATGCTGCCCGATGCGATCATCCGACCGTCGGGGGAGTATGCCAGCGCCTTCACTCCGCCGGTATGGCCGGTGAGAGTGGCAATCTCCCGATGCGCGTTCACATCCCACAGCTTGATCGTTTCGTCGTAACCTCCAGAGACAGCGGTCTTTCCATCCGGTGCGTAAGCCACAGCTCGGATGATATTTGTGTGCCCTGCGAGGGTGGCGATCTCTTTTCCGGACGGTAACTCCCAGAGCTTGGCGGTCCGATCGTAGGAACCCGTCATGAGGGTTTTGCCGCCGGGTGATATGGCGAGCGTGACGACGGCGCCGCTGTGGTCAGTCAGGGTCCGCAGTTCGTTGCCCGTTGCGACGTCCCACAGCTTGACCGTCTTGTCGTGGCTTGCTGAAGCGAGGATCTGGTCATCTGGCGTGAAGGCCACGGCGGTTACAAAAGACTTGTGCCCTTTGAGTGACGCACGTTCTTCCCCCTTCGGCCCGGTCTCCTCGGGGGCAGGCTCGATGCCGGACTTCAACAGTTCATCGACATCCCAGATCTTGGCGAGATGATCCATAGTCGCGGTCGCGAGGGCTTTGCCGTCCGGCGAAAAAGCCACGCCGCGTACACGGTCGCCCACGTCGGTCCATCGCGCAACAATGTCCTCGCCGGTCGCGACGTTCCAGATCCTCAACGAGTTATCGACACTGCCGGCGGCCACCAGTTTGCCGTCCGGCGAGAACGCTACACAAAGAACCTCGCTTGTCGTGCCCTCGAGCGTTGCCTTCTCCTTGCGCTGAGCGACGTCCCAAAGCCGTACCGTGGTGTCCATGCTGCCGGTGACGAGAACCTTGTCATCGGGTGAGAATGCGATGCCGCGAATGCCGTGCTCGTGGCCTTGTAGGGTCGCGAGCTCGGCCCCTGTGGCGACATCCCACAGCTTGGCGGTGTAGTCGTTGCTGCCAGACGCAAGAATCTTGCTGTCGTGGCTGAACGCCAGTGATCGGACCGCGCCCTCGTGCCGCAGCGTGGCGCGCTCCTTTCTACTGGCCACGTCCCACAATTTGATCGTGTTATCGTGGCCCCCGGAGGCAACGGTCTTGCCGTCGGGTGCGAAAGCAAGGGACCGGATCATATTGGTGTGGCCCCTGAACGTGACGAGCTCACGCCCGGAGGCCCAGTCCCAAAACTTCACTGTAGTGTCGTAACTGCCCGTCGCCAGAATTTTGCCATCGGGTGAGAAGCGAACGGCCTCAACCGTTCCCTCGTGACCCCGCAGGGTGGTTATCTCGACCCCCGTCGTCGCATCCCAGATTTTCGCTTTCTTGTCATAGCTGCCCGTGGCGACATACCGGCCATCGGGCGAATAATCGATGGACGCGAGAGCCAACCCATGGCCCTTGAGTGTGGCGCGGACCTGTGCGGCGGCTGGTCCGCCCGCGAGGGCCGCTATGGCAAATGCCAGGATCGCTGCCACAGCGCCGCGAAGGCACCGGATCGGCATGGCTTTTTCCTATAATTTTTCCGATGCCAGATATCATACCCCAGCTGGTGCACGCCTGCACGCAATAACCCGAACAATGACACAGAGTTCCACGCCTGCGCCTAGCAGGAGCGGGCGCGAAATTCCGCCGGTTGTACGCATCGTTTTGCTGCCACCTTAGCTGCCACCTTAGAGGTGAATTTGGCTCCCTCGTGACTTGGTCGAAGCGCTCATTCCGGCTTTTTTTGGATTTAGTCGATCGGCGTCGAATCCCGCGATGTCCCCGGCTTCTTCAAATTGGAATGGCCGTCGTATCAGCGCCGTTCGCCTGGCGCGACGCGGCTCCGAGCGTCTGCCTGTCGAATCCGACGGTCTTGATCACGGCGTAAACTGGCGTCCCGGGAGCCAGCTTAAGGCTTTCCACCGAACGCTGGGTCAGACGCGCCAGGATTGCCTGCCCGCCGCAATCAAGGCGCAAATCCAAGATGGGCCCGCACCGCGGGCCGAGTTCCGTGACCACCCCGCGCAAGACGTTGAGCGCGCTGAGCCCTTCGGGGGCGCGTGTGCTGAGCATCACGTCACTGGCGCGGATATGCACCCGGACTTTTGTGCCGGGAACGTGGCCGTTCAGTCGCGGCACCCAGAGCTGGCCCTCACAGAGGCTCAACGCGGTGAGGCCGAACCGCTCGTCGTGCTTGAGGATCTCTGCCTCGAGGACCGCCCCTGCTTCGACCGGGTTGCTGAACGGGATCACATCCAAGCGAGCCATGACGTCAGCGGTCGGTCCAATTGCCACGACACGGCCCTCCGTCATCACGACGAGGGTGGTTGCTAGGCGTGCCACCTCGGGCACCGAGTGACTGACATAGATGATGGGCACCTTGGTCTCATCGTATAGCCGCTCCAGATAAGGGAGGATCTCGGCTTTGCGTGCCTCATCAAGCGAAGCAAGCGGCTCGTCCATGAGGAGCAGCCGCGGGGCGGCCAATAGGGCTCGTCCTATCGCGACCCGCTGCTTCTCGCCGCCGGAAAGGGAGCCCGGACGGCGATCGAGCAGATGACCAATTCCGAGCAGCGCGATGATCTGGGCAAACTGGCCGAAGCGCTGGGCCGCGGGCGTGAACCACCAGCCATACAGGAGGTTCTGGCGCACGGTCAGGTGCGGGAACAGGCGCCCTTCCTGGAAAACGTAGCCGACCCGGCGGCGATGCATTGGCACAAATACGTTGTGTTCTGTGTCGACGATGACCTCGCCGTCCAACGAGATGCGAGCGCGGTTGGGATGGATAAGGCCGCCAATGATGCTGACCAGCGACGTCTTGCCGGAACCGGATCGCCCAAACAGTGCCGTGACTCGGCCCTCACTCACAAATTGGGCCTTAAGATCGAACGAGCCGAGCCGATGCTGCACGTCGACTTCGATCATCCCTCCACCCCGATACGCCGCCCAACAACGTAGCCGATTGCTTCGGAGGCCAGAAGAGCGGACATCGATACCGCGATCGCAATCACCGTAAGCCGGATGGCGGCGAGGTCGCCGCCCGGAACCTGCGTGAACGTGTAGATGGCCGAAGGAAGCGTCTGAGTTTCGCCGGGGATATTCGATACGAAGGTGATTGTCGCGCCGAACTCTCCCATGGCTCGCGCAAATGAAAGGATCGTGCCGGCAATTATGCCCGGCAGGATCAGCGGCAGCGTCACCGTCACGAAAACCCATGCGGAGTTGGCACCGAGTGTCCCCGCCGCGTCCTCAAGCCCGCGGTCGATCGAGTCAATGGATAATTTGATCGCGCGGACCAAAAGTGGAAACCCCATCACGGCGCAGGCAAGTGCTGCGCCGGTCCACCGGAAAGCAAACACTATTCCGAGATTGTCCGCGAGGAAGGCGCCGAGCAGTCCGCGCCTGCCGAACAACACGAGCAGCAGATAGCCCGTGACGACCGGCGGAAGGACCAGTGGCAGAAACACAATTCCGTTTAGAATCGACTTGCCCCAAAATTTCCCACGCGACAAGAGCATCGCGACGAAAAGCCCTGGCGGCAGGCTCGTCAGGGTGGCCCACACCGAAACCCGCAGGCTCAGTTCGACCGCGGCCTGTTCCTCGGGGGTCAGGGTGAGCACGGGGCTTTTCCTCAGTTCAGTGTCGTGAAGCCTTCCTTCTTGAAAACAGCGCGCGCCTGCGGCGACTTGAGCATCTCGACGAAGGCATACGCGTCCGGTTTCGTCGAAACGGCGGTAACGGCAATCGGATACGTGATGGGTGGATGCGTGTGCTCGGGGAACACTCCGACACGCACGACGCCTGCGTCCGAGACTGCATCGGATTCGTAGACGATCCCGAGCGGCGCCTCGCCGCGGGAGACCAGAAGAAGCGCGGCACGAACGTTCTCGGCTTGGGCGATACGGCCCTTGACCGATTCCCAGATGCCAAGCGCCTCAAGTGCGGCTCGACCGTATTTGCCCGCCGGCACTGCGTCAGTGTTGGCCATAGCGAGGCGCCCATTGGCAAGAAGTGAAGCTAGGGGGAACCCCGTCACGATGTCAACCTGGAGGTTCGCCCCTTTTGGCGAAATGAGCACGAGGCGGTTGCCGACCAGATCCGAACGCGTCTCTGGCCTAACCAGCTTGCGTTGAGCGAGGAAGTCCATCCAATCCTCATCGGCAGAGATGAACACGTCGGCCGGTGCTCCCTGCTCGATCTGCTTGGCGAGCGCGGAGCTGGCGGCGTACGAAATTGTGGCTCGTTTGCCCGTGCGCTCATGCCACTGCGTGTTGATCTCATCGACAGCGGTCTTGAGGCTCGCTGCTGCGAACACCAGCAAGTTCGGACGCTGCGCCTGAGCGGGTCCAGGGCGGCTGGCACAGATCAGGATGAGCAGTGTCACGCAGAATAAGAGCGTTTTTCCGATCCAGGTGCGAAAGCTTTTGGGCGCAGGGTCAATTTCCTTGCTCCCATGGTCAGGCGCTCGGTCCGGGGGCCCCTCCGGCCGGATGATCTCGTTTTGCAACAGCATGGATGGCAAACTTTCGCGAAAGCTAAACGTTACTCATGCATGAGGGTTCCAACCCCCATATGTGGTGGCTCGGCAATGGTAACATTTAGAAGAACTCAGGGATGATCGCTCATAATGGACCGCCCGCCGGCATCCAGTATCGTGTGATCGGCACAGACGGTGTCGAGCGGGACATGGCGGGCCTGCCCGACTGGATCGCGGCCATTCGGTCCGACGCAGTGGAAGGTGGGTGTCTATTCCTAGACGGTGAGACGGCGCGCTGGCGGCCAGTGTCGCACCTGGACGTTTTCAATAAGGCTATACAAGCAGTCGACATCGAAGCGAGAGGCGGGAAATTCCGACACGAAGCGGTGGACTTAGAGAGTTGCCCATCGGCGCTCCAGGATCCGGTCTCCGATTCAGAAAGCTTCACGAAGCAGGCGCGGAACTCCATGCTGCTCTGGGGGGTGTCGGCTGCGGTCGTGCTCGTTGCGCTGGCGGCCTGGTCTGCAGGCCCCGGTTTGCAGGCTACCGTCGAAGCGTTTATCCGCCAGATTCCGAAGCCGGCTCTGATCGCGGGAGCGGCCGTGCTCTTCGTCCTTCTGGCGGAAGAGTTTTACTGGTTTGCCGTGATTCTGGTCGGAGTGAGGAGCACAGGCGCTACGCGTCGCTTTGCGCTGCAGGTTCTATCGTTACTGACCACCGGCCTGCTGCTCTATGTCGCGTTCGCATTCTTGTCGGCCGAGGGCTTTCAGCGCAGTTTTCTACGTTTCTTTGCCAGCAACGTCGCAATTGTTGGCGTTGTCTACGCGGTCTCACTGTTCCTCTGGTCAATCCCTCTGTTCCGGGGGACGGATGCGACGCCTGCCAGGAAGGCGCTTGCCAGCACCGTCGCCTCCGCAATGGTGGCCGGCACGCTTTACATGGCGGTAGTGCCATCTGTTCGAAACGAAGCGGCCCCAACACCAACTCGGACGGCGCCGCGGCCGTCGGGCGCGACGATGCCATCGCCACTACCGGGCTGATAGAGCGCCCCCGGCCCGCTGGGACAGATGCCGTCGGTCGGACTTGCTCTTGCTGAAATTTCAGGGCGGAATCATATGATGAAGCGCAAGTAGTCGGTGAACCCATGCTGACCGCGATCCGTATCGGGGGCGTTCTCTTGGTAATGGCCGCCGCGGCTTGGTGGTACACTCATGATCAGGCCGCGGAGAACCGTTTGCGCGCCGATACCGACATAGCGAGCGCCTTTCGTGGTGGGGGCGGAGGCGGCGGTGGTGGCGGCGGTGGCGGAGGCGGCGGTGGTCGCGGCAGAAACCGCGCCGGCGGCGGGCCGGTTGTGGTGACTACGGCTCCGGTGGCCCGTGAGGATGTGCCGGTTAATGTCGCTGGCATCGGGACAGTCGAGGCTTTCAACACCGTCACCGTGAGGGCGAGGGTTGACGGTCTGCTCGAGAAGGTCGCCTTCACGGAAGGCCAGGAGGTCGAGGCCGGTGATCTACTGGCGCAGATCGACCCGCGACCCTACGAGGCAAAGCTCAGCCAAGTCCAAGGCATGAAGAAGCGCGATGAGGCACAACTCGCCAACACGAAACTCAACCTGGACAGAGCCGTGAAGCTTGGCTCGTATGCAACCCAGCAAACCGTGGACAACGAGCGTGCGCAGGTCAGCCAGCTCGAAGCAGCGCTGCAGACGGACCAGGCCAACATTGACGCAGCCGCTTTGGAACTCGAATACACCAGTGTCCGGGCGCCAATTTCCGGGCGCACCGGGGTGCGGCTCATTGATGCAGGCAACTTTGTTCGCTCGCGCGAATCGAGCGGCATAGTCGTGATCACGCAGTTGGAACCGATTTCCGTCTCGTTTTCGCTACCGCAGCAATATCTTGGAACTGTGAATCAAGCGCTTGCCAAAGGGAAAGTCCTCGTGATGGCGCTCGATGCGGATGGAAAGACACTGTTGGCGGAGGGCGTCCTTACAGTTCTCGACAACCGCATCGATCCGCAGACTGGCACGATCAGACTTAAAGCCACGTTCGACAATGCCGATCGCAAGCTGTGGCCGGGGCAGTTCGTCAACGTTCGCGTCCGGCTTGACACCGTCAAGGATGGCACGGTCGTACCGAGTGCGGCCGTCCAGCGCAATTCCGACGGCAATTTTGCCTATGTGGTCGCTTCAGATAATCGGGTCGAGATGCGGCCAATCCGGATCGGCCAGATCGATGGCGGCTTGGCACTCGTCGAATCCGGCCTCGAACCCGGTCAGAAAGTCGTCGTCACCAGCCAGGAGCAACTCCGGCCGGGTGCGAGTGTGATTCCGACTGACGCCACAGCCAATGCTGCAGAAGGCGCCTCCAGCCCCCAGATCACATCCCCAAGGCGCCCACCAGAGGCGGCGCCGAACCGGCAGCGCCGACCGCCGCCATGAGCGTATCTGCGCCCTTCATCGCCCGTCCAGTTGCCACGTCGTTGTTAAGCCTCGCGGTGCTTATTGCCGGGGGGCTTGGATTTCGCTTGCTTCCGGTCTCCTCGCTGCCCGAGATCGACTTCCCAAGCGTCCAGGTCTCGACACAGCTTCCTGGTGCAGGCCCGGATACGATGGCCTCGCTGGTCACGACGCCTCTGGAGCAGCAGTTAGGACAGATCGCAGGCCTTTCGCTGATGACCTCGACGAGTTCTTTCGGGATCAGCGTGATCACGATGCAATTCGTCCTCGATCGGGATATCGACGCCATCGGACAGGATGTGCAGGCGGCGATAAATGCCGCCGGGGCATCGCTACCGAGCGGACTTCCTTACCCGCCTGTGTACAAGAAGGTGAACCCGGCGGACCAGCCGATTCTGATCCTGGCCCTCACGTCCGATACACAGCCGATCACGAAAGTCCAAGACATCGCCGATACGGTGCTGGCCCAGAAACTGAGCGAAGTGACCGGCGTCGGGGCGGTGATGATCCAGGGCGGGCAGAAACCCGCGGTGCGAATCCAGGTCAATCCGGTCCAACTCGCCGCGTATGACCTAAGCCTGGAACAGGTCCGCAGCGTCCTGAGTCGCACCAACGTCGACCAGCCGAAGGGCAGCTTCGATGGGCCCCACCAGGCATTCATGATCGGGGCCAATGACCAGATCCTGGCGCCCGAAGCCTATGCGGACGTGATCCTCGCGTACCGCAACGGCGCCCCCGTCCGTGTGCGCGATGTTGGTACGGCAATCCACGGAGCCGAGAACGCGAAAGTCGGCGCCTGGTTCAACGGGCGACCGGCCGTTATCCTCGACATCCAGCGCCAGCCTGGGAACAACATCATTCAGACGGTCAACCGGGTTCGGGAGCTTCTACCACGACTGCGGGCGGCCCTGCCGCCGGAGATCCGGTTGACGGTCCTGAGCGATCGCACTGAGACGATCCGGGCAAGCATCGCCGATGTCGAATTCACGCTCATGCTCACTGTCGCGCTTGTGGTGCTTGTGATCTTCCTGTTCCTTCGCCGCTTCTGGGTAACGGTTATCCCGAGCGTTGCGATACCGCTGTCGATCATCGGCACGTTTGGCATCATGTATCTGGCTGGGTTCGGCCTCGACAACCTCTCCCTCATGGCGCTCACCGTCGCGGCCGGTTTCCTCGTCGATGACGCCATCGTCATGATTGAGAATATCGTGCGCCGTATCGAGGCTGGAGAGGCGCCGCTGGAGGCCGCCTACAAAGGTGCACAGCAGATCGGATTTACCATCGTCTCCCTGACGGTGTCGATCATTGCGGTGTTCATCCCGCTGCTGTTCATGCCCGGCATCGTCGGCCGATTGTTCCGGGAGTTCTCGCTGACGTTGTCGGTCACCATCGTCGTGTCAGCCATCGTATCGCTGACGCTTACCCCGATGATGTGCGGGCGCCTTTTGCGCAGGGAGCGGGACCTGCGCCGCAATGACTTCCTGCGTGTCTCCGAGCAGGTGTTCACAACGAGTCTCGCGCTCTATGAGCGGAGCCTCGCATGGGTGATGCAGCGGGGGGTGGCGACGCTCGCGGTCGTATTGGCGACGCTAGTCGCTACCATCATCCTTTACGTGGTGGTACCTAAGGGTTTCCTGCCCGTCCAGGACACCGGTGTGATCGTTGCGACGACCGATGCGGAGCCTGGCATTTCGTTTCACAAGATGGTGCAGCTACAGGCCAGAGCCGCCGAGATTGCCCGCCGCGATCCAGAAGTTGCCGGGATCGATTCGTTCGTGGGCGTCGGACTCGTGAATTCGACACCGAACACCGGGCGCATGACCATCGTGCTCAAACGCCGCGACCGGAGGACCGGCACGGCCGCCGAAATCGCGCGCAGGCTCCGCACCGCGATGGCGGAGGTGCAGGGTCTCTCGATCTACTTCCAGCCAGCGCCCGAGATTCAGATCGGCACGCGCAGCAGTCGGACCCAGTACCAATACATTCTTGTTGACGCCAACCCGACGGAGTTGGCCGAATGGGCATCACGGCTGCTCGAAAGACTGCGCTCGACGCCATCGATCCAGAACATCGCGAGCGACCAACAAACGGGCGGCCTTGCTGCCGACGTGGTCATTGACCGTGATAAGGCCGGCCGCCTCGGGGTGCTTCCTCAGACAATCGACGATACGCTTTACGACGCCTTTGGGCAGCGCCAAGTCTCAACCATCTACACGCAGCAGAACCAATACCACGTCATTCTGGAGGTGACGCCGGAGTTCCAGCTCGACCCAGCCGATCTGGCCCGCCTTTACGTGCCGTCGAGCCAAGGCGTGCAGGTCCCGCTCGAAAGCTTCGCCGCGGTGAAACTCGGGAACGCTCCGCTTGCTATCACGCATCAAGGCCTTTTTTCGTCGGTCACACTCTCCTTCGATCCGGCACCAGGCGTCTCACTCGGGCGGGCGGTGCAGGCCGTGCGTGGAGCCGAGGAGGCCATTGGTATGCCCGATTCCGTCATAGGTTCGTTCGCCGGCGAGGCTGCCGAGTTCCAGGCCTCACTGGTAAACGAGGTCTGGCTGATCCTCGCCGCGGTGGTCGCCGTCTACATCGTGCTCGGAGTGCTCTACGAGAGCACCATCCACCCGATTACGATCCTGTCGACCTTACCTTCAGCGGGAATCGGCGCCTTGATCGCGCTCATGATCACCGGCAACGACCTATCGCTAATCGCGGTGATCGCTATCATACTCCTCATAGGGATCGTTAAGAAGAACGCGATCATCATGATCGATTTCGCGCTTGACGCTGAGCGTACGCAAGGGTTGCGGCCGGAGCAAGCGATCTTCGATGCCTCACTGAAGCGCTTTCGCCCAATCATGATGACCACGATGGCGGCTCTCCTTGGGTCCGTTCCGCTCGCGCTCGGCACCGGTCCGGGATCGGAGCTGCGCCGCCCGCTTGGTATAGCCCTCATCGGCGGCCTGCTGCTCAGCCAATTCCTGACGCTCTACACGACGCCGGTAATTTATGTCGCGCTCGACCGCGTCCAGGCGCTGCTTCGTGATCGCATGCGGATGGCGCTGGAGGCTGCAGAATGAGCTAGCTGCGGGCCCAACTTGGTCGGAGTTCATCGTGGGCTATCTTGAGATATGTCTGCGGCGACCAGTCGGCATCAGCCTGTTGATGCTGGCACTGCTGCTGAGCGGCGCACTCGCGTTCCGGTTCCTTCCCGTGGCGTCCCTGCCGCGGGTTGACTACCCAACTATTATGGTGACCGCGGAGCTTCCCGGCGCCGAGCCGCAAACAATGGCCACCGCTGTCGCCGCGCCGCTGGAGCGACGGATCGGACAGATCGCCGGCATCACCGAACTCACCAGCACGAGCCTTCTCGGCATCACTACCGTCGTTGCTCAGTTCGAGCTGAACCGCCCCATCAATGCAGCCGCTCGCGACGTACAAGCGGCGATCAACGCGGCGGCGCCCGACCTTCCGACCGGCATGTCGCGCCCGCCAACGTGGCGCAAGAATAACCCCTCGGCAGCGCCGGTTCTGATCCTGGCGCTGACGTCCACTGCGCTGCCATCGGGCCAGGTCTACGAGGCGGCGGAGACAATTCTGGCGCAACAGCTCTCGCAGCTGGACGGCGTCGGGCAAGTCACGGTCAACGGCTCCGAGAAGCCAGCGGTGCGCGTACAAGTCAATCCCGCTGCGCTTGCCTCGATGGGACTCGGTCTTGAGAACGTACGGGCCGCTCTGAACGCCGTCAACGCGACAGGCCCCAAGGGCCGTATAGAGGCGCCGGACGGCTCTTATGTCATCCGCGTCAATGATCAGATGCGCAAGGCGGATGAATACAAATCGGTGATCGTCGGCACCCGCCACGGCACGCCTGTCCGGCTCGATGCGGTCGCCTCGGTGGTCGATAGCGTGGAGAACGTCCGCACCTCCGGGTGGTTCAACAATCAGCCGGCGGTGCTGGTTTTTGTTTTCAAGGAGGTCAATGCCAACGTAATCGAGACGGTGGACCGCATCCACGCACTCCTTCCTGTACTGCAAGCTTGGCTTCCCCCGGCCGTTGATGTGTCGGTGATGACCGACCGTTCGGAAACGATCCGCGCCAGCGTGCACGAAATAGAACTCTGTCTCGTGATCAGCCTCGGACTTATCGTAACCACGGTATTCGTGTTCCTGCGGCGGCTCTGGGCCACGCTGGCGGCGGCAGTTACCATCCCGTTGTCGATTGCTGGCACTTTTGCAGCGATGTACTTGCTCGGCTACAGCGTCGACAATCTGTCGCTGATGGCGCTCACGGTAGCGACGGGCTTCATCGTCGATGACGCCATCGTGGTCATTGAAGCAATCAGCCGCCGGATGGGTGGCGGCGTGTCGCCATTCCAAGCAGCCCGCCACGCGGCGCACCAAATCGGTTTCACCGTGATCTCGATCAGCGTGTCCCTGATCGCCGCCTTGATACCGCTCTTGTTCATGGCGGGCATGATCGGGCGGCTATTTCGCGAGTTTGCCGCCACGCTGGCGCTCGCCATAGCTGTCTCCGCCGTGGTGTCCCTGACATTGATCCCGGTCATGGGCGCCCATCTCGGGCATGCACGCAGGGCAAGAGAGCCTCCACTGGAATTGATTTTCCGCAAACTGCTCGCCGGCTACGAAAAGGCTCTCGTCTTCGTCCTGCACCATCGCAGCGCCACTCTCGCGATGATGGGGGCGACCGTCCTCGCCACCGTCGTTCTCTGGATTCAAGTGCCAAAGGGTTTTTTTCCCGAGCAGGACACCGGCGGGATTGTTGCCATCGCCGAAGCGCCGATGACCGTTTCGTTCCAAGCCATGAGTGAGCGGGTACAGGCTCTCATGAGAGTCCTCCTCAACGATCCGGCGGTGGCAAGGGTGGGGAGCTACACGGGGCAGTCAGGGGGCACTCCAAACCAGGCCCGCATCTTTATCGCCTTAAGGCCGCTTGCCGAGCGTGGCCTCGACACAGACCGGATAATCACCCGGCTACGGCGGGCGACGCGCGAGGTGCAGGGCGTTGCGCTTTACATGGTACCTGTCCAGGACGTGCGAGTCGGCGGCCGGATTTCGAAATCACAATATCAGTACACCATCACCGGACCGGATCTAGGTGAACTCGAGACCTGGGCCGGACGCCTCGTAGAGCACCTGAAAGACTTCCCTGATCTGCGCGACGTTACCACGGATCTCGAAGTCGGCGCCTTACAGGCGATGCTCGTCATCGATCGCGACGCGGCCGCGCGGCTGCAGGTGGCGCCCCATGACATCGACCAGACTCTTTATGATGCGTTTGGACAACGTCTTGTGTCGTCGATCTATGCTGCTCATTACACGTACCACGTCGTCCTTGAGGCGACTCCAGAGCTGCAGGAGGACCCTTCATCGTTGACGAAGGTCTACGTGGCCGGGCCGGGCGGCAAACAGGTCCCGCTGGCGAGCGTTGTCCGGGTCGAGCATGGAGTTCAAATGAGTGCCGTCGCCCATCAAGGACAAGCTCCGGCGGTGACGCTGACCTTCTCGATGCAACCGGGACTCCCGATCCAGCGCGGTACTGAAATCGTCGAGCAGGCAATGCGTGAACTCGGCGCGCCGAGCAGCGTCCACGGGAGCTTTCAAGGTAACGCACGAGCATTTACCGAGTCCCTCGCTACCCAGCCCATGCTGATCGCGGTAGCGCTTCTTGCCGTGTACATCATGCTCGGCGTGCTCTACGAGAGCACTATACATCCGGTGACGATCCTGTCGACCCTCCCGTCCGCCGGGATCGGCGCCATCCTGGCGCTCTGGGCGGCCGGGCGCCCACTCGATCTCATTGGGGTGGTCGGCATCATCCTGCTCATCGGCATCGTTAAGAAGAATGCAATCATGTTGGTTGATTACGCGCTCGTGGCCGAGCGCGAGCACGGCCGCTCGCCGGACCAGGCAATCTTCGAGGCGTGCATTCTGCGATTTCGCCCCATCCTGATGACGACCCTTACGGCGATTCTCGGGGCGGTACCGCTGGCACTTGGGACCGGCATCGGATCTGAACTTCGCCAGCCGCTCGGCGTGTCGATCATCGGGGGGCTGGTGGTGAGCCAGCTATTGACGCTGTTCACTACACCGGTTGTGTATTTGGCGCTCGAGCGGCTGGTTGCCTTCAAGCCTATCTCTGGACAACTGGCCTCGCGGACTCGCACAAATGCGAACGCAGCAGCAGCGGTCCAGGCCGAGTGAAGGTCAGTTAGAACGCTCGTAATCGCGCGGTCCGGCTGCCCGTTCAGTGCCGGCGCTGGATCGGCCAAGGAGTAGCGCGAGATGACCGAGACGCAGCATGAGACTCACTCAAAGACCGCTGTGTTGAAGGTGTCATACCTCCTCGCGGTGACTGTGGTCACGTTCGCGGTTCCAGCTCTTTCGCTGACGCAGCTGGCGCGATGGTTTGTCATTCCCGCCCTTGTGGGAATCCAGGTCGTTATACTGTTGGCTTGCCGAGTCGGTCTGCGAGACATCACATCGTTGGCGTTGCGGCTTAAGTGGCTGTTCGTTTTCCTGATGGGCATGTACGCCCTGTTGCCCTCCGAGAATCCGTCTGCAAACGACGTGGTGGTAGACTGGCATCTTCCCTGGCTTGGCTGGTCGCTGGCGATCAACCTGAGCGGGCTTGAGAAAGCAGCGCTCATGTGTCTGCAGATCGTGACTGTGCTGCTGGCCTCGGCTGTCGTGCGCCTGACCGGGACAGGTCGCGATTTCGTCGATGGCCTGCATGCATTCCGGTTGCCGCCACTGTTCGTACACGCGCTCGACCGAACCCTCGCACTCCTTGAAAGGACTCAGCAGCGGGAGCGCGGAGCCGGCCGCGCACGCAACCGCCCCAGATCGGGATTCTTTGCCTTGGTGCGGCAGGCTCTGCGAGGCGACCTCGGCGCTTTTGCCGATTTCGTCCGGACGAACATCTCGCTTGCAGAAAACCAGACCGGTTCCGATGCCGACGCCCGGGTCGGAGGCCAATTTGCCCACGATGTCGCGGTCGTCACCGGGATTGCTCTCTGCATGGCATCATTCAAGATGCTCAAGATACTGCCGGGGCTGCCGTTCGCGTCCGGACACAAGACGGTCCTGCTCTTCCCCCTCTATGTCCTTGCTGCGCGGCTGACCCAGTCCCGCTGGGGCGCGACGGCGGCGGGCTCGATTATGGGCGTCATCGGCTTCCTGCAGGGCGACGGCCGGTTCGGAATACTGGAAACCTTTAAGCATGTTGCGCCCGGGGTCGTCATCGACCTCGGCGAGCCGCTGGTGCGTCGATGGCCGCCGTGGGCGCTCGGCTACTGCGTGCTCGGGCTGTTCGCGGCCATCGCTCGCACTGCGACGGAATTCATCGTCGTGCTGCTGCTTGGGGCGCGGGCCGAGATCTATCTCTTTCCTGCCGTCAAGCTGGTGCCGAATGTTATCGCCGGGGTGTTGAGCGGTTTCGTAACGGTATTCGTGCTGCGTCTCATCGCGCAGCCAATACCTTCCAATCTCGCTTCGGAATCTGAAGCCGGGTCGAGTTCCACCGCTCTTGGCGCAGATGCTGTGCAACCGAACGAGCAGCACCTGGACCAACAGCTGGCCAGTGGGCCGCATCAGCGCGTTGAGGGTGACGCGGCACCGCTGTCTATGGATGGATCCTCGCTCAGCGGTGGACAAGGGCGCGGCCTCGGCGGTGGACAGGCCCCAAGGCGCGGCGGTACGGGGCAGTCGAGAACCTGAGCGATGGCTCTCAAGTCTCGTTACCGCGAGCCGCGATTCGCCAAGGCGGCCCTGCATCTTTCCGATAAGTCGTTCGGGTTCTGGTTCCGCAGACAGCGGCCCGCTCGCTCTTCGCCGCGACAGAACTTCTCGATCTCAGCCTGACATGCTCCCCGAACCGGCCCGTCGCCCCGGCCTGCCTCGCCCGGACCTCTGCTGCGTTGATCCTGAGAGGCCGCACTTTGGATGCAGCAGACCAGGATCACCGCGCTCAAAATGGCTCGTGCCATGGCCGTTCTCGTGATTAGGACAGCGTCCACACATTTGGCACATGGTCGGGCGACTGTCGAGTACCGTTCTCGGGACCTCCGTCGGGGCAGCGATGTTGCGAAGGTGGTTGCAACGCGGGTGCCGAGTGTTGTTGCTCATGACAGTCGCCACTTGATAGTGGTGATGAGCTAGTCTTGGTTGCCGCCATACCCGTCAAGAAAACTGTCCGCAAAATGGGTGGATTACGACGAGTTCACTGGCCTGAGCTCGAGATTCTCTCGATAGCACGCCACAACCGTGGAAGGCCCCGGACATCGAAAAACGGACAGTCTTATCCGCCCACGCCTCAGATCTGGTGTCTACTTTTTTCAACAGTATCGGCCCGAAGCTACTGTCACCTAACCCTGGGCAACTAAAGTTTGTTCAGATGGGGTGCGACGACCTCTTGGGAATTCTTAAGTGGCGCGGTTGGGGCACCTCATTTGAAATGGTGCCCGGTCAGCAGCAAAGAATCCACTGCTGAAGCAAGCGCAAATCATCACATTCCATGAGTTGAAAGCAGCGACTGAAATTCGGTTCCACCCAGCTGTCGACGTACTTCAGCCCCTCAGGAAGCATCCTGCCCTCGTCACGAACTCGCTTATAGATCGGTAACATGTCATTGTCTTGAACCGCTCAATGATTATGAAGAGCATTTGATACACCTGGATGGCCAAACGGGTTTTGGATCGAGCTGCGACACCACGCCGACGCAACGCGCACTCCGTTCACGATCACAGAGCGAAAGACGACTGCGCCCAGGGTTTCGCCGCGCTCAGCCTGGGCCACAGCTGCAGCGGCCGGGACAAACGCCCGGCCACTAATTCCTCGAAATGATTCTGAAACGAAACGCCACTACAACGTTTTCAGATATTCGACGAGATCAGCCTTCTGCTTGTCGCGGAGGCCAAGCTGGAACAGTGTATTGTAATGATTGACCACGGCGAGCAGATCGGGGGCGCTGCCATCGTGGAAGTACGGCGGATGCTGCCAGAGTGCGCGTAACGGTGTCGTCCGGTACATCTTGGTCGCGCTGCGCGACGCATAGACCGGCTCCGTTCCCACCTAGAAAGGCGAGTGCACGAACGGCACATTATATCACAGGTTACTCGCGCAATCCTGTCAACCCGGCTGACGGCGATCAAAGTTCGGACCCGGCTGTCATTCGCACGCAACACACGCCATCGCACGGGAAGGTGTCCGCCACGACCGGGGCGAGTTGTCCATCGGGCGCTTCTCGCAACAGGCGGCGGGCAAGTTTGATATTTTCACCGATGAAAAATCGCCCCCTGGCAGGGGCAAGGCAGGGCGGCAGCACAATTCCGGATGTACGCAAAGTGCCCGCTGCCTTGTCTTCACATTTCCGATTTGCGTAAACTCCGCAAACTTTACGATGAGAAACAACCCGGACCGACAACGATCTGTCAACCGCCGACAAGCGGCTATGGCCATTTCGTCGCCTCCGAAAGGTCAAGCTGGCGCATTCGAGGACGAGAAGGTCCCTTCTTGGAAATAGGTCGCTTTGAATCTTCCTTTTTCACACTCTCGCGCAAAGCTGCTTTGAGGTCCGTGGCCATTACGGCCGCGAGGGGCTAAGTAAGAACTATCGGCCCAAAAAGTGCTAAAGTTCATTGAAGCGGCCTTAGCCGCCGGAGGCCGGGAGCAAATCCCGGCCTTTTCCATGGGCTGCTGCAGCCTTTTGCGTGTGGAGGACACTTCCGCTAATGCCCCGGGGGCTGCCGACCTTGGCGGCGACGCACGTCGGCAGCTATCTGGGGTACACCGGTCGTGCCGCTAACGCGGTCAGGAAGGCAGCCCTTGACCCCCCAGCCGACATAGGAGGACGCATCCGACGCGCGGGCCCTCGATTCGGCGTTGGCGTCACGACGCAGGCGAACTTCGCCACGCAAACGCCCTACCTTCAAGACGGGCAAAGACGCCGTGTTCCAAAACAAGCATCATCACGACAAATATGATGATCCAGGCCAGCATCTGGGTCATGTTGAATTGAACCAAAAAAAGAACATGGAACCGATGCCGTACTTGAGTCCGAAGGTCTCCGCCAACGCTACGATCTTCCAGGTCATGCCGAACGCATAGCGGAATGCCGAGAAAATATAGGGCATCAACTGCGGCAGGTAGACCTTGCGAATGAGCAGTGATTTGCGCGCCTTGAACGTCACTCCCATCTCGATGAGGGACTTGTCCATTGCCTTGGTGCCTTCGAATATATTTACCGCAACATAGGGTGTGACCAGTGCCATGACGGCGACCAGCCCGCCTGCCTCGCTGAAGCCGAACCACATCACGGCGAGGAAGACCATCAGGATGGTAGGCATCGTCAGCATCAACGGGATCATAATCAGCAGCGCGCTCTCCAAAACCGCGCTGAGCCCCATTGCGAGGCCAATCGCTATGCCGGCCAGCATGGATGCGGCGAAGGCGACTATGATTCGGGCCAACGTGAGTCCGATGTGAAGGAAGGCCGAATTCCCGTCGGGGCCTGCATGCGCGAGATCTGCCCCGATGGCGAGCCCGATGGTCACGGGTCCGGGCAGGACCTCGGCATCGTCCATCAATCGGGAACCTGCCCACCAGAGCAGGAGCAGAAGACCGATCGAGCCTGCTCGCAGGCTGACGCTCTTGACCCCGCTGATGCTGCCGGACGCCATCTAATCTTTCGCCTCCAGCACGCCGAAGAACTCACGTACCAGAGTCTTTTCCAAATCGAGGATCTTTGAATCTTCGGGCTTACGCGGCCGTGAAATATCAACCGGCACCTCATTGAATATCCGGGCCGGCTTGGCATTCATCATGTAAATGCGATCCGAAAGGAAAACCGCCTCCGCTAGATCATGCGTCACGAAGAGAATCGTCGGCCGGGCCTTGGTCAAGATATCGATGAGGTCGAGGCGCATCTTCCTTGCGGTGATGGCGTCCAGATGACTGAAAGGTTCGTCCATCAGCAGGATGTCGGGTTCGATGGCGAGGACACGGGCGATGGCCACCCGTTGCTGCATTCCGCCCGACAGGTTCAGCGGATAGTTGCGCTCCTGTCCGCTAAGACCGACCATGTCGAGGTGCTTTGCGACCAGCTCCTGCCATCGCGATCTCGGAATGTTCTGTGCCTCAAGAACGAATTGAATGTTGTCCTGAACGGTCAGCCAGTTGAGCAACCTGGGGCTCTGGAAGACATACCCGATGCGCGACCCCGAATCGCTCTTGCCAGCGCGCGGCGCAACCGTGACCGACCCGCTTTCATATGACTCAATGCCGGCGATGATGTTCAGCAGGGTCGATTTCCCGCAGCCGGACGGGCCAACGATGCTGACGAATTCGCCCTCATCCACGCTCAGGCTTATGGAATCTAGAACCGTAAACGAGCTTTCGGCGCCCGGCGCCGGAAATCTCTTTGTCAGATTGTTGACCGCAATGGTGCTCAAGGACACCGCCCCCGGCCTTGCAACCTGTTCCATTATGACCTGTGCCATCACGGTGCGCTGAGCCTCATGCTGGTGGCGCCTGGCGCGCGCTTGATGACGCGGTCCGGCATCGCCGGCCTGGCGAATCGGCCATCGCAGGGCGAAGGCCGTTGTGTGCGTGCGTGAAAAGAATCGAGTGCTGCCCGTCCGGTTCAGGTTGCAAATTGCGGCCTCCAGGCAAATACGCGACGCGCCCATAAGCGAAAGACCAGGTCGATCAAAACCATCACGATCATGAAGCTCACACTCCAGGCGAGCATCATGTCGACGCGCGTATCCTGGAACCAGTTGATCAGTTCCTGGCCGACGCCGCTGCCCGCCCCGAAGGCCTCGGCGACCAGGGCGATCTTCCATGACAGGGACAGGGCGATCCGGAGCGAAGAAAATATGTAGGGCATGAGTTGAGGAATGAGCACCTTGCGGAGCATGAGGGGTCGATTGGCCTTGTACGCTCTTCCCATCTCGATCAGGTCCTTTTCCAAGGCCTTCGTGCCCTCCCAGATGTTCATCACGACAAACGGAAAAACGATGAGGACGATGGTGAGAATGGGAGCCGCTTCCGATATTCCGAACCACAAAACAGAAAGGAAGGCCCAGCAGACCGATGGAACCGTCAGCAGGACCATGATCCAGCTGTCGAAAAAAACTTCGATTGCGCGGTTAAGCCCCATCAGAATGCCGAATGCGGTCCCGGCGAGCATCGAAATGAGGAAGCCTTCGAAGATCCGGGTCAACGACTGACCAACCACGCGAAAGGAGGCCGGGTCGCTGTAGATCTCGATGATGCGATCAATGAGTTCTAACGGTCCCGGAAAGATAACAGGCAGGTAAAACAGCGAGATTGTCTTCCAAACGAAGAGGCCGAGCACAATGATCATCAGGCTTGGCCACCGGCTTGCGGTTCGCTTCACGCTCGTTTCTCCTCCGCCCAGTTGTCCGAGGCGTTCAGCCTTTCGTATCTCCGAGGATCAACGCGTGTTTCTCCTTTGCGGGCACCTCCTCCAGCACGCCGTTACGTTTGGCCATGTCCAGAAACTGCCATTCGGCGTCGACGACCTTCTGATCCCAACGAGCCAGGAAAATCCGCTTTTCTCCTAGCCATTTTTTGTAGGTCGCGACCGCTGCGGGAGTTGTCACGCCCGCGAGCGTTCCATACTTTTGGACGGCAGCATCGAGATTCTGTGGCTCGCGCAGCCACTGAAAGGATTCCTCGGCCGCCGCCGCGAAGTTCGCTGCCCTCGCAGGGTTCTCGTAGATCCAGCTTTTCCAGGCGACGAGCGGGGCAGCCCATACGATCGGAGAACCGGTCTTGGTCTTCCAATACTCATTGGGCGAAAAGATGGAGCGGAATTTGTCCGGTTGCGAAGCCGCCTGGATGGTGAAAGAACTGATGTTGATCATGGCGTCGATCGAGCGGTTTTCCAACATCTTGAACAATGCCGGTGGTGCGAGCTGCACCATTTTTGTGTCCTTCATGATGTCGAGGCCGGCCCCGTCGATGATAGCGGCTCTGGCCGCCTTGAAGGCGCCTGCGCCGGTGGACCAGACTCCCAGGCGCTTTCCGCGCAGGTCGCTTACCGTCTTTATCGTCGACTCCTTGGAGACGAAGATGTCCTGAATCACCGTCAGTCCACCGCCAATGACCGCCAGGTCGAAGCCCTGATTCATCTTCAAGACCGCATCGATGCCCGAATAGGTGGCCACCATGCATTGCCTGGCGGGGAGGGCGGCGAGAAAGCCTGCGAACGGCCGCGTGTCGACCTCAAGATCGATACCGTGCTTGCGGAAAATCCCGGCGTCTCTTGCGCCCATCCAGTTCAATACGAAGACGCTGTTTTCCGGGATCACGACTTTGACTTTGTCCAAGCTCTGCGCCTTCGCGGGCGCGCCGACAAGGACGGACAGCAACAGGGCGAGGCAGGCCAGTCCTGATACTCTCTTCATGACATCCTCCCGATCTTGCGGCGGGAATACCTTCGCTCCCCATCAACACGCAGTGGTTGGGTGGGTTTCGCGACCCCGCTGGGGCGCGCGGCGATTTTGTCGCCGGACGCCAATATCTTCCAAGGAAGGCGACGCCAGACGCGGGCGCTACACGTTCGCAGGCAGGTGGTTCGTCTCGGAGAGGACGTACAACTATCGAAGAGGTGACTTAGTTGTCTCATGCCCGTCTCCGGGCCCGCGCCGGCCACAGTATCGGGCCAGCCCCGCCTCTGAGAAAGCGTTCGACATGGCGTGCGACAATTTGCGTGCAGGCGCCCATGCGGGTTCCCGCTCCGATTTCTTCCGTTTATGTCCGGGCGCTACCATTACAACGTTCAATCGGCGGGGCCCGCGCGCAGATGTTGTTTCAGCCGCTGCCCACCATAAAATCTCGCAGCACGACGGCATCATTGTGGGCCTCGTCGCGGGCCGAGAATACCAGCGTGATCGGTCCTTGCCGCGCAAGGGTTCTGAGCCGATCGATTTGCTCCGACTGTTGCTGCAACTCCTTCAGATAGCGGCGGCGGAACTCGTGCCAGCGTGCCGGGTCGTGTCCGAACCATTTCCGAAGCGCTGTACTCGGGGCAAGCTCTTTCATCCATTCATCGATTGCCGCGTCCGCCTTCTTGATGCCGCGCGGCCACAGCCGGTCGATCAACACGCGCTTGCCGTCGCCGGCCGCGGGCCGATCATAGGCGCGTTTTAGCCTGATACTGGCAGCCGCAATCTTCCCGGCCAAGCTATTCACTCCCAATGTGCCTACGTGCCGCCGGTCGGTCCTGGACCTGATACTCCGACCCCACAGATGAATCGAGTATGGCAAGGGCGCGTCACAAAGCCGCGAAAACAGCCGGGGTATTTCGAGTTGATAGCGCAGATATCTGCGATTAGCGTTGGCGCGACACGAAAAACAAAGGGTCGCGCCTACTGCGCCTGTGCGTCAGCGTCGTGCTCGATCCGGTGGGAGGTGCGCATGTGGGCGAAATTTTTCGGCCTTGTGGGCGTCGTGCTCGCAGTGCTCTTCTCCGCTGGTGTCCGCGCCCAGGAACCGAAGAGCGGCGGAATACTCAAGATGTATCACCGGGAGAATCCGGCGAGCCTCTCCATCCACGAGGAGGCGACCTATTCCACCAATGTGCCGGCCATGCCGATATTCAACAACGTCATAATCTATGACCAGCACAAGCCACAGAACACCATCGACGGCATCGTTCCGGAGTTGGCCACGAGCTGGTCGTGGAACGACGATAAGACCGCGCTGACTTTCAAGATCCGTGAAGGCGTGAAGTGGCACGACGGCAAGCCATTCACCGGCAAGGACGTGAAGTGCACGTTCGACATGGTGATGGGCAAATCGCAGAACAAGTTTCGCAAGAATCCCCGCAAGGACTGGTACGAGAACGTCGCGGACATCGTGACCGACGGCGATTTCCAGGTGACCTTCCGTCTCAAGCGCCCGCAGCCGTCGTTGCTCGCCATGCTGGCCTCAGGTTATTCGCCAGTCTATCCCTGTCACGTCCCGCCGGCGCAGATGCGCACCCATCCGATCGGCACCGGTCCCTTCAAGTTCGTCGAGATGAAGCAGAACGTGTCGATCAGGCTCACGCGCAATCCCGACTATTGGAAGAAGGGCCTGCCCTATCTCGACGGCATCGAATTCACCATCGTGCCCAACCGTTCGACGGCGGCTCTCGGCTTCGTTGCGGGGCGGTTCGACATGACCTTCCCGGGCGAAGTGACACCCGCGCTGCTCAAGGATATCCGTTCGCAGGCTCCGAACGCTGACTGTGAGATGGTGAGTACCAACATCAATACCAATCTGATCATCAACCGCGACAAGCCGCCGCTCGACAACCCTGATATCAGGCGCGCATTGGCACTTGCGCTCGGGCGGGGCGCCTTTATCGACGCGCTGTTCCAGGGGGAGGGCGACGTCGGGGGTGCGCTGCTGCCGCCGCCGGCCGGCGTGTGGGGTCTGCCCACCGACATTCTCGAGACAATCCCAGGCTATGGGCGTGACGTCGCGAAGAACCGCGTCGAGGCTCGCGCGATCATGCAGAAGCTCGGCTATGGGCCGGAAAAGCGGCTCAGGCTCAACGTTTCGACGCGCAACCTCCCTATCTATCGCGACCCCGCAGTTCTCCTCATCGATCAGCTCAAGGACATCTATATCGACGGGGAGCTCGATGTGGTCGAGAGCGGGATCTGGTTCGCACGGCTCGCCCGCCACGACTATTCGATCGGGCTCAACCTTACCGGCAACGGCATCGACGACCCCGACCAGACATTCTACGAGAACTACGCCTGCGGCTCGGAACGCAACTACACTCAGTATTGCAACAACGATCTTGAAAAGCTGTTCGACAAGCAATCCGCCGAAACCGATATCGCGAAACGCAAGAAGCTCGTCTGGGAGATAGACAAGAAACTCCAGGAGGACGTGGCACGGCCGATCCTCTATCACACTCACGAGGCGAACTGCTGGCAGCCCTATGTGAAGAACGTTACCGTGATGGTGAACAGCAGCTACAACGGATTCCGCTACGAGGACCTGTGGCTGGACAAGTAGGTTCAGCGCGACGGCTCGTTCTCCGATGACGTGACATGGTATTGGGGCGCACATTCCGTCGAAATTGGAACTTCCCATTCAAATTGGATGGCACGCGGCTGCTCTACCCCTCGACGGGAGCGATGACCGAGCGAAGCAAGGGCGAGTGAGATGGGTGCCTACCTGATCAGGCGCTTCTTCCTGATGCTGCTCACGCTGTTCGGCATCTCCGTGGTGATATTTGTGCTGCTGCGGATTGTCCCCGGAGACATCGCGGATATCCTGTTCGCCGCCGCCGGCATGATCGATCCCGCGGAGAAGGCGCAGATCCAGAAGGAGATCGGCCTCGACCAGCCCCTCGTCTTGCAATATGCGCAATGGATCGGCGGACTGCTCCACGGCGACCTGGGCTATTCCTATGTCTCCGAGAAGCCGGCCCTTGAGGAAATCGCGCCGCGGATTCCGATTTCCGCGAAGCTTGCCGGGCTCGCCCTCCTCTTTGCGGTCTCCTTCGGCATTCCGCTCGGCGTCATCAGCGCGGTCCGCCAGAACACGCTTCTCGACTACGTGCTGCGCGTGGTGAGTCTGAGCGGCCTCTCGCTCCCATCGTTCTGGCTCGGGCTCCTCATTCTCATCGTGTTTGTCCGCTATCTGGGTTGGATCCCGATCTATGCCGAGCCGCCGGCGAGCGCCTGGGACGCGTTCGTCCTGTACAGCATCCCCGCCGCCGCTGTCGGCTTCCGCTCTTCCGCACTGATGATGCGGCTCACGCGCTCGTCCATGCTCGAAGTGCTGCGCCAGGACTACATCCGCACCGCGCGCGCCAAGGGTGCCTCGCCCGTCTCGGTCAGCATCAAACACGCACTCCGCAACGCAGTGCTGCCGGTCGTCACCATCATCGGCATCGAGGCCGCCTTCCTGGTCGGGGGACTGATCGTTACGGAAACGGTGTTCAACATTCCCGGCGTCGCTCGGTTCCTGGTCGAGGCGATCCGCTGGCGTGACTATCCGATCGTGCAGAATCTTGTCCTGTTCATTGCGGTCGTGGTTGTGACAATGAATTTCCTTATAGACATGGCCTATCTCGCGCTCGATCCGCGTATCGCCTACGAGAAGTGAACCTGCCTGGAGACGCCGTGGCCGTCATCGAAAGCAGAGCAAAGCGAGTGGAAGTCGGCGCAGCGCAGGGATGGGTCGGCACATTCGGCTATTTCGCCCGCCGCTATCCCCTGGGCGTGGCGGGGGCCGCGATCGGCCTCATCTTCGTGCTGATGGCACTGTTTGCGGACTGGATCACCACGTTCGATCCGACCGCAACCGACCCACGCAACACGCTCGCTTGGCCGAGCAGCGTCCACCCGCTCGGAACGGATTATCTCGGCCGGGACATGTGGAGCCGGATCGTCTACGGCGCGCGTATTTCACTCGCCGTCGGGCTCGGTTCGACCTCGCTGGGATGCCTGTTCGGGTGCACGATCGGGCTGATGTCCGGATATTTCGGCGGCTGGCTCGACCTCATCGTCCAGCGCTTGATGGACATCATGCAGTCGCTGCCGCTGCTGGTGATGGCGCTGGTCTTGACCGCGGCGCTCGGGCCGTCGCTTCCCAACACCATCATCGCAATCTCGATTCCGCTCATCCCATACGTGTCCCGGGTCATCCGCTCCAACACGTTGATGCTCCGGGAAATGCCGTATGTAGAGGCGGCGCGCGCGGTGGGCATGAACGAATTCGCGATCGCCGTGCGTCACGTTCTTCCTAACACGCTGGCGCCGTTGATCGTGCTCGCCACTGCCCAAGTCGGGTCCGCCATCCTGGTAGAGGCTGCGCTTTCCTTCCTCGGCCTCGGCGTGCCCGAGCCGCATCCCTCCTGGGGACGGATGCTATCGGAATCGGTCGCGGAATACGTCCGCATTGCCCCGTGGCTGGTGATCTTTCCCGGGACGGCGATCAGCCTCGCGGTATTCGCCACCAATCTCGTGGGCGACGCCTTGCGCGACATCCTCGATCCACGGCAACGCGACTGACGGGCCGCCATGACGCAGTCATCCGTCACGACGCAAATGCCGCGCCAGGCAGCGGCTGGCGAGCGGGCGCGCGATAACAGGGGACCGCTGCTTGAAGTCGAGGATCTGCGAACTTGGTTCTATCTTCGCCACGGTGTGCTCAAGGCGGTCGACGGGCTCGGCTTTTCGCTTGCGGCCGGTGAGACCCTCGCGGTTGTCGGCGAATCCGGTTGCGGCAAGAGCGTGAGCGCGCTGTCCTTGATGCGGCTCGTCCCTAACCCGCCCGGCAAGACGGTCGGCGGGTCGATAAAGCTTGCCGGCGTTGACCTCTTGCGGCTCAGCGAGCGCGAGATGCGCGCCGTACGCGGCCGCGAAATATCCATGATTTTTCAGGAACCGATGACCTCACTCAATCCGGTGATGCGCATCGGCGACCAGATTGCAGAAGCGGTTCTGTTGCACGACTCTGTAGGCCGATCGGACGCGCTGCGGCGGGCGCTTGATATTCTCGGCCTGGTGCGGATGCCCGCGGCCAAGCAGAGGCTAAGCGAATATCCCCACCAGCTTTCCGGCGGAATGCGCCAGCGCGCCATGATTGCCATGGCGCTCGCCTGTAATCCGAAGGTGCTGATCGCCGACGAACCCACCACCGCGCTCGACGTCACGATCCAGGCGCAGATCCTCGACCTTATCGTCGATCTTCAACGCAAGCTCGGCACTGCCGTGATCCTGATCACCCACGACCTCGGCGTGGTCGCGGAAACGGCGCAGCGGGTGATCGTGATGTATGCCGGGCGTAAGGTGGAGGAGGCGGCAGTCGGCGAGCTGTTCGTCCGGCCGCTGCATCCCTACACGCGCGGGCTCCTGGAGTCGGTGCCGCGCCTTGGCTCGATGCGCGGCGAGGTGGCTGTGCGTCGACGGCTGAAGGAAATACCCGGGATCGTTCCGCCGCTGACGAATCTGCCTGCGGGCTGCGCGTTCGCCCCGCGTTGCGCCCTTGCTGATGACAAATGCCGTGGTCTCTTTCCGGCGTATGAGGAAAAACGCCCACAGCATTGGGTGGCGTGCTGGCATTCCGACGCGCCGGAGGCCGCCAATGGCTGAAACGCCTGGGTTGCGCAGCCCTCCGACACAGGCGGCCGAGCGGCCGCCTGTGCTCGAGGTGACAAAGCTCGAGAAGTATTTCCCGATTCGGCGTGGGCTGCTGCGCCGCACCAGCGGCTATGTCTTCGCGGTCGACGGCGTGAGCTTCGCGATTGCCGCCGGCCAGACGCTCGGTCTCGTTGGCGAGTCCGGTTGCGGGAAGTCGACAGTCGGGCGCTCGATCCTGCGGTTGATCGAGCCGACCGGCGGCAGCGTCAGGATCAACGGGGCGGACATCACCCATCTCGACAAAGCGGCATTGCGGCCGTTCCGCCGGCAGATGCAGATCATCTTCCAGGATCCGTTCTCGTCGCTCGATCCGCGCATGACGGCGGGCGACATCGTCGGCGAGCCGCTGCGCGTACATGGCATCGGCGGTGCAAGAGAGCGGACCGCCCGCGTCGCCGAACTTTTCGAGCGCGTCGGTTTGCGCCGGGCGCAGATGCGGGACTATCCGCACCAGTTCTCCGGCGGTCAGCGCCAACGCATCGGCATTGCGCGAGCGCTGGCGCTGGCGCCGAGTCTCATCATCGGCGACGAGCCGGTGTCCTCGCTCGACGTATCGATCCAGGCGCAGATCCTCAATCTCATCACGGAGCTCCAGCAGGACCTCGGCCTCGCCTATCTCTTCATCTCGCACAACCTTGCGGTGGTCGAGCACATCAGCCACCGGATCGCCGTTATGTATCTCGGCCGGATCGTCGAATATACGGACACGCGCACGCTGTTCGTCACGCCGTTGCATCCTTACACCGAGTCGCTGCTTGCAGCGGTGCCGGTGCCCGATCCGTCGGTCAAGCGCGAGCGGTGCGTGCTGCAGGGCGAAGTGCCGAGCCCGATCGATCCGCCTGCGGGCTGCCATTTTCACACGCGCTGTCCTTATGCCATCGAGCGTTGTAGGGTAGAAAGGCCGGCATTGCGTGAAGTGCGGCCGGCGCAATTGGTGGCATGCCATCTGCGATGATGCATCTTGGGCTCTCAAGCGCCGCGTGCTCGTCGACCTGGAGGCCCAACTGAAGGAACCCAGGGCTATCGAGCAATTCCTCGTCACCTACACCGAGGAACGTAAACGCCTCGCAGCGGCGGAAGAGACCAAGCGCCAGCGCAAGGAGACCCGTTGGGCGAGGTGAAGCGCGAATTCGACCGCGCATTCGACAGGGCACGGCTACAGAAGAGAGTCGTCCTGTTTGGCGGCCCCGCCTTGGCCGATTGCCGGTATTACAGATGCTAGGGCAGCGGGCCTTACTGGCACTTTTGAAAATCGTTGCAGCGGACAAGATGGGGGTAGCCGTCAGGAACACGAAGATAAACCCTAGCAAGACGAATAAGAGCCCCCCGGTCTGCAAATGGTGGCAACTCACTCTGAGTCAAACGGTCGTAGTAGTAATGCGTCGGATAGAATTGGACAACCACCATGCCTAATGGAGATTCCTGATGAACTGTCGTGACGATCAGTACAATTCTATTCCCACAGTTTCCCTTCACAGCCGGCGATGCATTATTACCGCACTGGCTTCCGCCGCTGTATTGTCTCCCGGCCTTTCGGTTGCCGCCACTGATGCGTCAGCCGACGATGAACGGTTCATGCGCATTGCCCTGGATGAAGCTCGACAAGCTGATTTCCCGTTCGGCGCCGTGATTGTGCGCGACGGACAGGTCCTTGTACGCGGGCACAATCTTGGAAGGACGAACGGCGACCCAACCGCGCATGGCGGATGACGGCAATACACCGCTGCCTCGTCGACCACGGGAGCGCCGCCCTTCGAGGCAGCACGCTCTACACTTCCGGTGAACCCTGCAACATGTACATGGGTGCAATTCTATGGTGCCGCATGGGCCGCCTGGTCTTTGCCGCCTCTGTGCAGCAGTTCGCCACGACACTCGATCAGATCATGATCTCAAGCGCAGATATCGCTGCGAAAGCGCCATTCGCGCCGATCGCGATCACTGGAGGCGTCTTAGCGGACGAGGCAATGCAGTTGTTTCGCAAATAGCTTGCGATTTGAGTTGCTCGCCGCATTGGGCGTGTTCGGGACTAGCACAGGCTGGCCGGACGTGTTGGTGGCAGCGATCATGGCCAACTTGGCGTTGCAAGGGGCGTGCATGATGATTCGGCAAGCTCGGATCGAGCTGCAAAGGGCAAAGCACCCGGTCACGTTTCCCGCCGAATACCCCAAGGCTCAACGCCGTGATTGATCCAACCTCAAGACCGCCAAGGCGCTGGGCCTGACGCCGTCATTAAGCGGCTCCGTATGGCAGCGAAGTATGTCTTCATCGGCGAGCCCAATCTTGACCAGCGCGCGGTACCGATTGCGGCCGTCGAGGATCTTGCCCTCGTACATGGTGATCTTGTCTCTAGCGCCATGCGCCTGGATGTCGGCGACAAGCGCATCGAAATCGGCGCCCTTAAGAAGCGGAAAGATGTTCGCCAGCAGGTGAAATTCGATCATGGATATTGCCCTCGCCGAGATTGCGATCTGGGATGCGTCGTCAGCAGCGCCATGGCGAGCATCAGGATTACGCCAGCCATCGATGGCGTAGCGACCAAGCCGATGATGCGTAGGCGGGCGATGTCGGCCGGCGACGGCGTGATGGTGCCGCGGCTTAACGAGCCCACGATTGCGCTAACCGCTTCGGCTTGCGGGTCCGCGGATGTGATGGGCGTCGCCTCAGCCGACGAGGCCTCCGCCTTGCGGATATCCTCATCGAGCTTGTCCCTGCGCTTTGCCGTCTGTAGCGCCTGCCGCAACGGCAGGATGGGGGCGCAGGCCTTCATGGTGTCAGTTGTTAACTGGGTGCAGCCGCGCGTGGCGTCCCATGCATCCCGATCAACCCGGTCGACCTTGGGACGCTCCCGTTGGATTTGGATATCAAGCTCGGCGACGGACTTCGTTTCGGCAATGGTCTTGCGTTCATCACGCCACCGCAGGAGTCCTGCCTGAACCAGTCCGTTTGAGTATCAGGAAAGCATCAACCCCTCCGCCGAGTCCCAAGGTCCCGCTGATCTCTTCGACCGGATCCTCGGATGCACCCTTGCGGGTGTGGTGAATTATCAGGATGGTAATCGAGCGCCGGATTGCGAGTCCCTGCAAGCGCGAAACCGCGTTGTAATCTTGTTCATAAGCGTTCTTGTTTGTTGACGGCGCCCGGAACTTGGCGAGGACATCGACAACCACCAACCGTGCATCCGGATGCGCCTCGCACCAGGCGTCGATCGCCTCGATTCCTCCCTCGTTCTCGCGCGGCCATTTCGTTTCGTAGTTGAAGCGCTCCGGCCATTTGCCGCCGAATGTCGGAAGTAATTTGGTGATACGCCGTTGAAGCCTTCGGTCACCATCTTCCAGCGCAAGATACAGAACATCGCCCTCCTCACACTTCTTGTCGCCAAGGCAGTATCGAGCAGATGCGACGGCCAGACCAACATCAAGGGCGAACCATGATTTTCCGTGTTTTGGTTTCCCAGCTAGTAGCACAAAGCCTTCCACAATGAGAGCCGGCACGATGTATTTGAGCTGCGGGAAAGGTCATGGTCTGAAGCGCTGTTGCAGTCTTTATGCCTGCAAGCACTGTGGCGATCAGATCTCGCTTGCGGTCGCGGGCGTCGGCGCGCGTCTTCTGGTCACGATCGCTGGCGGGGCCTCGATCTTCTCGGATCTTGCCGTCCTCGCGCTCCTGCTCGCGCGCGCCATTGACGCTGGCTTTGAGCTTGCCACGTATTGCGCGCGTTCTGATCCGCTCGAACGTCCGATCGAATTCATCCATCGGGTCGCTCATGACATACCCCCAAAAGGGATCGCGATCGAGCAGTCCCCATCTGATCACGTGCGCAATATCCTCGTCGGCGTGGCGTCCCAGGTCGGCGGCAAGGCCAGAGGTGACCGCCAGCTTTGTGAATTCCTCGGCCACCACGTCGGCAGCACCGAGCTTGCGGGCTGCCACGACACCCGCCCACAGCACCCGGATGCGGTACGTCACAGGAGTCGAGCGATCGAGATGTGGCCGCACCTTGGCGATGGCAATGCCGAGCATGTCGAGCGGTGCATTCATCGCGGCATCCTCGGCCACGTCACGCGTGAGCGTGAGCCGGCGCCTTGATCTGGGCCGGGGGCAACGACGCGAAGTGATCGTCCAGAGTGCGCGTGACAATCAGGGTGCGGCGACCGTTTTTGACGGCCGCGATCTTTCCCTGGCCTATCAAAATGTAGAGGGCTGACCGGCTGAGATTATGCCGAGCGCAGGCATCTCGGACAGAGAGGTGGATTGCAGTGGTCTCAGGCATGGTGTCTTCCTTTCGGGGACAGTCCACCTGAACTCACACCAACTAACGAGTTCTCAGTGTTATGTCCGCCAGTGCATGGGAAGACACCTCATTACAAACACGCGATCGATTCGGGGTAGGGACAAAACCTCAGAAATCGAAATTCTTCACTGGATCGCTAGCGGGCACGTAGGGCCCGTTTCAGTCGTTGGGCTCGGGCTTCATTGGTCGATGACCTCATTGCGAGAGGCAGCAGTTGCTCGATTGCGGTGGCTAGATCGAGAAACCGGCCCTGCGCCTTATGCGTCCACGGGCTGATCGAGATGGTCGGCGTGATGTTGTTCTTCGCCGCGATGAACTTCAGGACGTTGACAAACCCGACGTACCAGTCGATGCCCGGATGGCCATTCTTGCCCTTGATGCCCCCGAGACGCTTGACTGCGATGCGGCACGCCTTCGCAATCTGGCGAGGGTGATTGAGAAAGGCGGGCAGCATGGCATCGGCCTTGTCCCGGTCCCCGACCATGCCGGCCAACGCCGTTACGATCTCATTGGCGGCGGCCATGTCGTGGACGTGGTGGAAGCCGGTTTCTCTGCCGCGCAGGGTCTGCTCGATGGTGCTTAACTCCTTGGGGTCATGGCGGCCAGCGGCGATCGCGTCCAATGCCTTTGCAACCCGTCTCAGCGTCTTTTGCAGGTCAGGGATTTGGAGCTTGGCGCCGGGGTTGTGCCTCGGCGACCCCTCCAGTTGTTGCAGGCCACGGCCGATGATTGCCTTGAGATCATCCCGTACCTTCTGTTCGTCGTCGGGTGACAGCGCGGCGAAGCCAAGGCCCGCAATGGCATCGACCAGGGTGGTCACGCATTCGCGCGGATCGACCAGTCCGCGCTTGACCAACTCATCAATCTGTGGCGATCGCTCGTACAGGGAGGCAACGGCGCTGCCAGTCTGCGGCAGTCGTACCATGGCATCACTGGCCGGCGGCTTGAATTGGCATTGGCACGACGTTGGCGGCCGTGTCGTTTCACCACAGGCCCACCACAGCAGCGTGCCCATGCCTCCATCATTCGCCGCCGCTTCTTAAACATGTCGGTCCGGCGATATGCTTCCTCCGTTTTGCTATCGAGCCGGTGCGCCAGCGCAACCTCAATCATGTCCCGCGGATACGCCTCGATGAGTTCACCGCGCTTGGCCGCCTCGACAATTTCCTCCGGCGTTGGCGCCCAATCCGTTGCCCAATCCTTGAACGAAGATCGGAAACCGTGGGGAACGACCTCACGATTGTTCTGCTTCGGATCGACCCATAACGGCAGCCCGGCCTTCTCTCGCGCCTCGTTCATGCGCCGGATGACTTCGGAAAGTGCCATGTCGGACAGCGGATCATCGGCTTTGTCGCCCGGAAAGACGTAATCGTTCTGGCGGACGCTCCGCATATACTCGATAACCGCGAGCGCAGGCGCCGTGAGCGGCACACGGTGTTCCCGCTCACCCTTCATCCGACGCGGCGGAACGGTCCACACCTTGTCCGCGGTGTCGATTTCGCCTTTCCACGGTATTCCGCGGGACTCCGCACTACGGGCCGCGGTCAGGATGGTAAATTCCAACGCCTTCGCGGCTAATCCCTCCTGGGCGCGGAGCTCGGCCATGAATTGCGGGATTTGTGCATAAGGTAACGCTGGATGATGCTCGACCTTGTGGACCTTGCTCCGGGCGGGCAGCAGGTGGTCGAGGTGCCCCAGCCAATGCGCCGGATTATCATCGCTGCGGTGCTTGTTGACCTTGGCCCAATCGAGGATCTTTTCGATCCGCCCCCCGCACGCGGCTTGCCGTCTCGTTCTTCTCCGCCCAGATGGGTTGCAGGATCTGCATCACTAGGCCGGTATCGACATCCTGAACCGGCAGCTTCCCGATGATCGGATGGACGTAAGTCGCAAGCGTGTTGTGCCATTGTTGCCGGTGCTTCGCGTTGCGCCATCCGGCCTCGTGCGCCTTCATGTACTCCGTGGCGCACCACGCGAATGTGACCGACTTCGCCTTGTCGGACTGCTGTGCAGCGCGCTCGGCCATGCGGGCTTCGATGGGATCTCTGCCCTCCTTGAGGAGCTTCCGGCAGCGCTCGGCCTTTTCGCGGGCCTCACTGAGACCGATGGTATTGAGCGAACCCAGCCCCATCTGACGCTCCTTGCCCTTCAGGGCGAATCGGAACAGCCAGCTTTTGTTGAGTTGCCCTTCTGCCTTGCCGGCGGTGACTTGGAGGTACAGCCCGCCACCATCAGCGTGCATTCCGGGCTTTGCGTGTCTCACTTTGGCCGATGACAGTTGCTCTGTCTGCCGTGCCATCTTGTGTACCCCCGCTGTTCGTGTTACCCACGTCCCAACCCGCGCTGAATGTGGGTACATCGGAGGACATCCAGAGACAAGCAAGAACAATTGGATTGTGGATTATGCAGGGTTTTCAGAAGCTTTTTGGACGTTGGTGGGCGGTCAGAAACGGAAACCTGGCGGAGAGGGAGGGATTCGAACCCCCGATACGGTTGCCCGTATGCCGCATTTCGAGTGCGGTGCATTCAACCACTCTGCCACCTCTCCGTACGGCTGAAATCGAGAAATGAATTCAATTGTTAGCTATCGAAACTCCCTGCCCGGAGCGAATTGATGCTGTCGCAATGCGGACGGGTTGGATTCCCGGCCACCGCCTTATAGCACCCCGAGAACTTCCGTCGAGTCACGGCGCTGTCTGGTGCCGGCACTGTCCGACGTGGCAAATTGACCATATCGCGAAAACGCGAGGTGACCCGCCAAAAGGACACAAAGGGCATCGAACTTCCATATGCGCCGGTCCACTTCCGACCGCAACGCATCTTCTGCGCGATCGGGCCGCCGCTAACCAGTGATGTCGGTGCTTGTGGGAGGTAGAATTCGCGCCTATGTGATCCTCGGAGTATGCAAGAGATGCCCAGTGATGGACAGCGCTGCCTCACCGATGCTGACGCGATTTAGGCCCACCATCTGGGTGAGCGCTGCGGTCCTTGGTGCGCTGGCGGGCGGGACCATCCTCATGTGGGTCCATTATGGTAGTGCGACGTTCTTCGAGATGATCATTGCCGGGCTGGTGGCCTGTTTTTGAATGCAGCACGGAAAACGCTGGATCACGAGGGCAAACGTATGAACGCACGGGTGTCGCGGCTGCTGGTAATATTCACGGCGTTCTTTGCCGGCCTCGCGTTGTGCCTCGGCGTCATCCTGTTTGTCGGCGGTCGCGGCGCCGGAAACGGAGTCATTCAGGCGGCACCGATCGGCGGATCGTTTCACCTGATCGATCAGGACGGCCATTCGTTCAGCGACCAGGATCTCAAGGGCAAGACATTTCTGGTATTCTTTGGGTTCACCCACTGTCCGGATGTGTGCCCGACCACCCTGTTCGAGATGTCCGAGGTCATGCGCAAGCTCGGGCCGGACGCCAACCGCACGGCGGCGCTGTTCATCTCGGTCGATCCGGAACGCGACACGCCGGAGGCAATGAAAGATTATCTGGCAAGCTTCGACCCGCATGTACGCGGGCTCACTGGCGATTCCGCCGCCCTGGCGGCAGTGGCGAAGGCCTATCGGGTCTACTATAAGAAGGTGCCGCTCGAAGGCGACGACTACACCATGGACCACACGGCGATCGTCTACCTGATGGACAAGGAGGGGCGGTTCGTTTCTCCCTTCAATATGAAACGCACTGCGGAGGTCGCGGCCGCCGACCTGCGCAAGCGTCTTTGAGGATTGCGCAAGTTGCGAAATGGTCGGCGGCAAAATGGTGGTACGACATCAGACGAAATGGATCGCCCTCCTGGCTTGTTGCGGATTCGTGGCGCTCACTGATGCCCCGCCCGCGTTCGCTCAAATGGCGGCCGCAAACCGGCCGACCACGTCGGCCGTGGTGCCGGGCTTCTGGGACCCGCGCCGCCGTCCCGAGCGACCGGACCTCGCGCGCCTTGCCGCCGTGCGGTTCATGACGGAAGTCGACTATCCGCCGTTCAATTTTGCCGGGCCCGATGGCAATCCGGTCGGCTTCAATGTGGACCTGGCGCGGATGGTCTGCGAGGAACTCAAGGTCACCTGCACGGTGCAGATGCGGCGCTTCGACACACTGTTCGATGCGCTTGACGCAAACCGCGGCGACGCAGTGATTGCCTCGATCGCGGTCACCGAGCAAACCCGCCGGCGCGCCGATTTCTCCGATCCCTATTATCGACCTTCCGCCCGCTTCGTCGCCCGGCGCGATGCCTCGATCGAGGCAATCACGCCTGAGGCGATCGAGGGCAAGAAGGTCGCCGTCCTCGCCGGTTCAGCCCACGAGCAGTATCTGCGCACGCTCTTCACCGAGGTGGACGTGCGAGGCTTTTCGGATGCCGAGGCGGCGCGCGAAGCGTTGCGTCGGGGCGAGGTGGATTTCCTGTTCGGCGACGGCTTTGCGCTGTCGTTCTGGCTCAATGGCGCGAGTTCCGAGGGCTGCTGCGCGTTCGCGGGCGGGCCGTTCGTGGAAAGCCGCTATTTCGGCGAAGGGATCGGGGTCGCGGTCAAGCGCGGCAACGACACCTTGCGCCGGGCCGTCAACTGGGCGCTGTTCCGCATCTGGGAAACCGGCCGCTTCACGGATCTTTGGTTGCGATATTTCCCGATCAGCCCGTTTTGACAGCCTGAGCTTTTTGCAACGATATAATCGCTTCGATTGTTGCGACAGGCGTAGCAAACTCCCCTCGCCCGCTTGCAGCCCCCAAGGGAGGTGGCGATGACATCCCGCCAGTCAGCCATATAGGTCTAGTCGCTTCGGCAGCGCTCGCGTCAATTCGGCGGGGCAGATCAAGCGCGTTGCGGGCATCTTCCGGGTCCAGCGGGGGCAGGGAATTCTTTCGTTCCGGCACGGAATTTGTCGCGCCGGCGCCGACAATCCATCGATCGGGTAGGGAGCGGGAGCGCCACGAAACTTTTCCCACGCTTGAGCATTTCTGTATTTTCCGTTGGTCGAAGATGCATGGCCGACAATCGCATACCTGAAAATGGGGCTTTCGGGACCTCCCTTGGGGCTTGTCCGACGGCCCCGTGATGGTCCTGCAAAACGCTGGCGGAAGTGCAAGTGGCCAATTGCGAACCGGCATCGCCACTTGCATGCGGCATCCAAACGATGGCGGATCCGCCGCGCAACGAAGTGACGCAGCACGGAACGAAGTGACACAGCATGGGCCGTAGTCGACTTGAGGTCATCATCATAGGCGCAGGCACGGGGGGACTGTGCCTGGCGCAAGGATTGGCGGCGGACAATGTCGCGGTCCGGGTGTTTGAACGAGATCGTTCGCCGGCCGATCGGTTGCAAGGTTATCGATTGGGCATCAGTGCGGGGGGCAGCAGAGCCCTTCAGAGTTGCCTGCCGGATGCGTTGTTCAAAAAGTTCGTTGCAAGTTCGGCCAAGCCGAGCAGGTCCGTCAGTTTCCTCGATCATCGGTTGAATCGCCTGCTGGTCATCGACCTTCCAAGAATCCGTCACGCGACCGTGGACAACGATCGGCCGGTGAGCCGGGTCGCACTGCGCCGCGTCCTGCTCGATGGGCTCGACGACGTCGTTCATTACGGCAAGAGGTTCATTGCGTTCGAGGATGCGCCCGGGGGCGCCGTGACGGCTCATTTTGAGGACGGATCGAGTGCGACGGGAGATGTACTGATCGGCGCCGACGGAGCGGGCTCACGTGTTCGGGGTCAGCTCCTGCCGCAAGCCAAGCGGGTCGACACCGGAATCATGATTATATCCGGGAAACTTGGCCTGAGAGAGAGCGTGCGCGAGAGAACGCCGCCGGCAATCTGGCGCGGACCGACCCTGATATTCGGCTCAAAAGGTCGTTTCATGTTCGCAAACGCCGTCGAATACGAGGACGCGGGTAGGCAGCCTGCGGCCGCGCGCAATATGGACGGATGTGACATAAATCGCGACGATTTTCGATCGGATGATCGCGACGAGTATGTCATGTGGGGCTTTTCGGCCCGCCGCGAGGGATTTGCTCCACTCAGAAACCTTGAGTCGTTCGGCGGCGATGATTTGAAAGCCTCGGTGCTTGCACTGACAGAGGATTGGCATCCAAAGGTTCGGTACATGGTGCGCCGGGCGGATGCTTCCACTGTCACAGCCTTTCCTGCAAAAACCTCCGTTCCGATTCCCCCGTGGCGCACGCGCAACGTCACACTTCTCGGGGATGCCATTCACAATATGACCCCGTTCCGTGGAATCGGCGCTAACATCGCCTTGCGCGATGCAGCCGCGCTACGGAAAGCCCTCGTAGCGGTCGATCGCGGCGAGCAGGACCTGATCCCTACGCTCGCCCAGTACGAACGAGAAATGATTGATTATGGATTTGGGGCCGTTCGCGCATCACTCAAGGAAATGGAACGTCTCCATGCTGAAAACAACCTGGCACGCGCCGTCACCAAGACTGTCTTCCGCGCGGTCGATCTGATTCCTCCCCTCAAGAATGCGTTTCATGGCAGCCCATAAATTCCGCATGATGAGCTGCGCGCACGCGGAATACCAGTTTGTGAAATTTCGCATGAGCCACGGAAGGGAAGCGCCCCAAAATACAGAGGGTGAATTTTAGTTCGACTCATGGAGAAGTAGCATGCATCCAAGGGCCAATTATCAAAAATCTGCTCCCGATGTCCTGCAAGGCATGCTGGCGTTGAGTGCCGTGGTGAAAAAGTCTAGTCTGGCGCCGGAGCTTATTGATCTTGTCGACTATCGTGTATCGCAGATCAACGGGTGCGCCTTTTGCCTCGACATGCACTCGAAAGATCTCAGGGCGCGCGGCGAGACGGAACAACGGCTTTACATGGTCAGCGCCTGGCGCGATGCGCCGCATCTCTATAGCAGTCGTGAGCGTGCGGCCCTTGCTTGGGCTGAAGCTGTGACCCGTCTCGTAGATCAGGAAGTTCCCGACGACGTGTATGACCAAGCGCGTGCGGAATTCAGCGAAACCGAACTCGCGCAATTGACGTTGGGCGTCGTTGCGATCAACGGATGGAATCGACTGAACATCGCGTTCCATACGCCGGCCGGAAACTATAGGTCCTCTGTGAAGCGGTCGGTGGCTTAGAAGCCCGCCCGGCCGCAAGTCTCGGTTTGGCGGGGTTTGATGTGAGCCGTCCCGCCAGGGACGCACGTGTAGCGTGTAGAGTCAACCCTTGATGGTCGCCCCATTCGTCGCATCCAGCAACGGGGCGGCCCCAAGGGTCGCCACTACAGCGGACGATGTGCTACAACACCGCTTGTACGGCCGCTCCAATGTCATGGGCCTGATCGGCCCTCAAATCATATTGGCTCAAGCGATCGGCTAGCCCTGAGAAGCCGTCCAACGTCATCGGAAACTACTCTGCCCTAGCGATTTTGAATGAGGCTGTTGGAGGTTGGGAATATATACCATAGTGGATTATAGATTGGGAAAACAACTGCCGTTGTAATCGTGTTTTACTCGTGTTGATATATTTTCGACGCTCCGAAAGAATAACGGCTGTAAGTGAAATCGATCGTGTCATGAAGACGTCATTATGTGGTTTTCGTGTTTTGCGGGTCCGCGGTGCCGGTCTCCAGCATGCTTTGTGGCACACTCGTATTCCTAAACTCATCGCCTGTGCGATCATTTCGGTCGCATCCCAAGCGCAAGCTAATGAGCACGCTCGTACTGCGGCGACCGACCTTGAGGCCCAGATCGCCGAACTCAAAGCCAAAACGGCAGAACTCGTCGCGCGCGATCCTGCGCGTCTCGATGCGCTATCATCGCCGCAACGCCTTGCCGCTCCTCCGGCCGTGCGGAGGGTACCTGATGCTCTGACGGAATTCAGAGATTGCACCGATTGTCCACCGATGGTGGTGATCCCAGCGGGTGAATTCACGATGGGTTCGCCGCCCGCTGAGCTGGGGGCCGAAGCCCAGCGCCGTGTCATCATTTCGACTCCGTTCGCCGTCAGCAAATTTGAAATCACGTTTGACGAATGGGACGCGTGCTTGAAGGCGGGCGGTTGCGGCGGTTACCGGCCAGACGACGAGGGATGGGGACGTGGAGAACGTCCCGTGATCAACATTTCCTGGGAAGACGGCCAAGCCTATGCGAATTGGCTCAGCCATAAAACCGGCAAGCCCTATCGGCTGCTGTCTGAGGCAGAATGGGAATATGCCGCACGGGCGGGCACCACCACGCCGTTTTCTCACGGAAACAGCGTCTTGCCGAGCGAGGCCAACTACAACGGCAGCACTGATGGGTCGGGTCCGTCGGACGTGAATCGACAGCGCACGATGCCGGTCGGAAGCTTTCCGGCTAACGGATTCGGTCTTCACGACATGCACGGCAATGTCTCCGAATGGGTAGAAGACTGCTGGCAGGATGAGTACTCGGCGAGAACGCCGGCGGACGGGTCGGCCTGGCTCGAAGGCAACTGCAATGGTCGCGTGGTGCGCGGGGGATCGTGGGAAGACAGTCAAACCGAGCTTCGTTCAGCGGCCCGCACCGGCGGCAACAAGGAGGACCGATTTTATACTGACGGCCTGCGCATCGCGAGAAGTCTCTAAAGCTTGCGATACATCATGAGCGCATCGACAAGTCCTGACCTTGGATGCCGGAATGCTTCCGGCAACCGGCCGACGATCTTGAACCCAAACCGCTGCCACAGCGCGACGGCGCGGGTGTTGGTACACACGACGAAATTGAATTGCATGGCGACGTATCCGGCGGCTGCCGCGTATTGCAGGGCATGCGTGCACATGGCGCTGGCGACTCCGCGCCCTTGGGCCGATGCCGCAGTCACAAACGCGCAGTTCGCCACATGGTCGCCGCCACCCGACTGATTGGGGCGGATGTAATAGGTCCCGACCACCGCGCCGTCATCGGCAACAAATACGGTGTGGCCCGGCGAGCGCCAGTAGGCGAGCGCTTCTGCCCCGGTCCAGTCGGAAGGGAGCGCGTAGGTTTCACCGGCCCGGATGATGGGCGTGATAATCTGTCGGATCGCCTCGTCATCGCCGGGAATTGCGCGTCTGACAAGCATACTGGTCCCGCTAGGTGATCGCTTTAGCCATCTGATGGGATTTGGAGCGTCGATCAAGTCGCCGTGTTGGAGCCGCACGAGCGCCGTCCTCCCGCGTCGCCTGCAGTAGGAGCGACCCTTGTGGTCGCGACCACAAGGGTCGCCCCTACTGCATCCTTCAGTTGGTACGAGCCCATTGTTATCGCTTTCCTGACGGGCCGATCACTTCAGATTGGCTGAAGCGAGCGAATAGCTTCCATCCACGCTGGGTTTGGCCAGGTCGCCCGTCCGGGCCAAGGCGGCCGATGACACCATAGTGGGGCACTCCAAATGCCTTAACCATCAGCCTGACCATGGCGGATCGCTGGCGCGCTAACAGTCTAAAAGTTGGAAAGCCGTTAACGAAATCTGCCGCATTGTGGCGACATGACGCGCGCGTTTCGTTCGCCACTCATTGGCGCCTGCCTGTTGCTTGGGCTGGCGGGCTGTGCCCGTGTGTGGTTCGCGGAGCGGGAGCCGTGGCGGCGCGAGGCTGAGATCTTCTGTTTGAGGTCGGGCGTCGTGAAGGAAGGTCCCTCCGTCGCGATCATCAAGGCAATCGACGGCCCGGGGGTATGCGGCGCCGACTACCCGTTTCGCGTTGCGGCGTTGGGCGACCCTGCGCTGGTCAGCTTTGCGGACGAGGTGATGCGTCCGACTGGGGCGATCCGGGTTACGCCGGATTATCTGCGTGCGTCACCGTCCGCTCCCTCGCCTACGGCTCCGGCGCACCCGTCAGCGCCCGATGTGCCAAGTCAAACTTACGCGGCGGGCCAGAGCTACGCGCCACCACCGACCACGCCGTCAGGTGTGCCGTTGTCGCTCGCGTCGCCCGATCTTTACGCGCGACAGCATGCCGCGATCCGCGCTCCCGCCGAACAGGCGCCGATCGGGCGCCAGGCGAATGCAGCCGTTACCGCGCGCCCAGCGACCGTAATGCCGGCCGCGACTCTGGCCTGTCCGCTGGTTTCCATGCTCGATCGCTTCGCAAGCGACTCGGTGCAGCCTGCGGCAATGCGCTGGTTCGGCCAGCCACTAGTGGAGATCAAGCAGATATCGGCGTACTCGTGTCGCGGCATGAACGGCGATTCCAACGCACGCATTTCCGAGCACGCATTCGGCAACGCCCTGGACATTGCGGCCTTCACGCTCGCCGACGGGCGCGTGATCACCGTCAAGGACGGCTGGCACGGCGCACCTGAAGAGCAAGCCTTCCTGCGCGACGTGCACGGTGCGGCCTGCAGGTTGTTCACGACCGTGCTGGCGCCGGGCTCCAATGCGTACCACTATGATCACATGCATGTGGATTTGATGCGGCGCCCGAGCGGCCATGTCGTCTGCGAGCCTGCTGCCACCCCGGGCGAAGCCGCATTTGCCCACGCCGGCGGACGCTATGCCCATACGCAGCAGGCGGAGGCGCCCGACACAGGATTGTCCGCCACGCGCCGTTATCCGCCTCCGGCACCGTGGGCTTCGGCGGAACGGCCTGACGCGCGAGACCGCAGGCGATGGGCGGTGGCGGGCGAGGATTAACCAGAATGTCACTTCTTACGAAGATCAACCTGCCTGAAGTACCATCACCTGCTTCAACTGGGTGATCCAGTAATCCTCGCGATGCCGCGGGGTACTCGATTCCCATTTTCGCGGGAATGACACTGGAGAATGGGTGGTGCCGTACCGACGATTCGCAGTCGCCGTCATCCGGCTGGATCGAGGCCCTTGGCCCGGAATACTGGCGCCGCGGAAGGCGTGGTGAGAAACTTGATCAACGCGTTGGCGGCTTCCGCTTGCCGCGCGTTCACACCGACGGCCGCCGCAAAGGAAGTGGTGAGCTGAATTTCCTTCGGAAACGGGCCGACCAGTTCGGCACCATCATAGGGGAGGATCTCGCTGATCTGGGTCATGCCGATTTCAGCTTCGCCATTGGCGATGGCATGAGCGGCGGGATTTTCGGGCGGCAGGAGCCTCACCTTGTCCTTGAGAGCATCTGCGATGCCAAGCCGCTGCAGCAGCGCCTTGAGATAGATGCCGGTACCACCCTGCTCTACATAGGCGACCGATTTGGCATTGAGGAGCGCCGCCTTGAAGGCGTCGACACTGCTGATATCCGGTTTGGGTGCACCCTTACGGACCGCGACGCCGGCGACCGAATTCGCAAGCGCCGCGCGCGTTGCGCCGGCGAGCTTGCCTTGCCGGATAAGATCATCGATCGCAGCGGTGGTGAGCACCGCAACGTCAAACGTTGCGCCCTTCTCAATCTCGGCCTTCAACGGCACAGCGGCACCCCAGGTGAAAACAAGCTTGTGCTCGGTGGTTTTCTCGAACGCCGGCGCGAGCTGTTCCAGCGTCGTCTTGAGCGCATTGGAGCTGATCACCTTGATCTCGGCGCCGCTCGCCGGAATGTTGGTTGCGACCATCATGGCAAATCCGACCACGGCGGCAGTCATCGTCGTTTGTTTCATGGTTTTTCCTCCCTCTTAATCGGCATGCGCGCCGGACAGATTTGCGACATGTGCGTGCAGGATAGCACGCGCCGGACCGCCGTTGGCAACGCACCGCCCCGATTGCAAGCCGGCATCATCGCGCATGCGACAACATGCTTCACCTCTTATCAACCACTCAAACCGTACCAATATTTCACACGCATGTTGCGGTCGAACTCTGCCCCGAATCCGGGGCATGGCCGCTTCGAGGAGGACTTCATGTTCCGCACGATTTTTCGTGCCGTGACGACTGCCGTGATCGTTGCGGCAACGATCGGTTTTCTGGCGTCCAGCGCCGACGCGCGCATCGGCGGGGGCCTGAGCTCGGGCAGCCGGGGAACGCGCACGTTTTCGGCTCCGCCCCCGACCTCGACCATGCCGTCGACGTCCACGATGCAGCGCACCGTCACCCCGAACACACAGCCGAATTTCACCAGTCCGCGGCCCGGCTTCGCTCCTGGCAGCTTCTTCGGGCGTTCGGGGTTCTGGGGCGGGCTCGCCGCAGGTTTTCTCGGCGCCGGTCTGTTCGGCCTGCTGTTCGGCCACGGCTTCCTGGGTGGACTCGGCGGCATCGTGTCGTTTCTCGGGCTTATCTTCCAGCTCGGCCTGATCGCGCTGGTCGCGATGTTCCTGTGGCGTTGGTTCCAGCGCCGCAATGAGCCGGCCTACGCCGGATCGTCCTATACGGGATCCCTCTACCGCAATTCGATGGTCAACCCGTTCAGCACGACCGGATCAGGTGGCGGGTACGGGTCGGGCAGTGCTGGCGCCGCACAGCGCAGCGACGATGTCGGCATCACGGGCACTGATTATGATGCCTTCGAGCGCTTACTCGGCGAGATACAGACCGCCTACAGCAACGAGGACATCAATGCGTTGCGGGCGCGCGCCACACCCGAAATGGTGTCTTATTTCTCCGAGGATCTGGCACAGAATGCGAGCAGCGGCGTCGTCAACCGCGTCTCGGATGTCAAGCTCCTGCAGGGCGATCTTGCGGAGGCTTGGCGCGAGAGTGGTACTGATTATGCGACCGTCAGCATGCGCTTTGCGTTGAACGACACTATGGTCGACCGCGCCAGCGGTCGGGTTGTCGAGGGCGGGCCGCAAGAGGTCAGCGAGGCATGGACCTTCCGACGCACCGCGGGCCGGCCTTGGATCCTGTCAGCTATCCAGCAGGCGCGCTAGATCGGATTTTCGACCACCTCGCTACACATACAGCCATTGTCGCCGGGCTTGTCCCGGCGACAAATGCTTTTTGAGGCACAGCAAAAATATTCCGGGTGGTCTCGACACCCCCGCAATTTATCACCCCTCCGGCCGGCGACGGCTGGAGAGGTAACGTTTTTGTTAACCTTAATGAACCTTGGGAACCATCGGTGCGACCAATACTTATATACCCATGTAGCGTACGACAATCAGGAAGCCGCCATGACTACGCTCCGCGCCCGCCTCTGCATCGGACTTGCGATCTCAGCCGCGGTCGTTCTCGGCAGCATACCCGCTTCCGGCGCGCAGCCCATGGGACCGGTCCAGTCCGCAACTGCGCCGAACGGTTTGCCGGCCGCCCGTTGCTCACGCCCCGCCGATCAGGAAGCGCTCCGCATCAAGCAGCTCGTCGAATTCGTTGAAAAGTCGCGCGCTATGGCGGCACAGAACCCGCTGCTGCTGGCAGATGTCGGCTATTACGAGGCCGAGCTCGCCGCGAGCCGCCGCTGCCTCCAAAACGTTGCGGCCAGGTAGCAAGCCTCGCCGCCAATTTCGGAATGCGCGTGTGATGCCATTTTAGTTTAGTCGCGCTGGTGCGAGGGTTGTCGTGCCGCGCAGCGGCGATCTGATGGGCTTACGCCTTGCCGTATCCGCCCGCGGTCGGAGTCTGGATGATGACCGCCTCGCCGGCCGCCAGCGTGGTGGCGTCGGCGCCCTGCAGGCGCTCCAGGCGGCCGTCGAGGCGGCGCACCCAATTCTCGCCGATCTGACCCGGCTCGCCGCCGGCGAGCCCGAACGGCCGCACGCGGCGGTGGCCGGACAGGATGGTGCATTCCATGGCCTCAAGAAACCTGATGGTGCGGCGTACCCCGTCGCCGGCATGCCATTTGCCGCGTCCGCCAGAGCCGGCACGGATATGGAAATCCTCAAGCAGCACCGGGTAGCGGAATTCCAGCACCTCCGGATCGGTGAGGCGCGTATTCGTCATGTGGGTGTGCACAGCGTCGGTGCCATCAAAGCCCGGCCCCGCCGGCGAGCCGGAGCAGATCGTCTCGTAGTATTGGTGGCGCGCGTTGCCGAAATTGAGGTTGTTCATGGTGCCCTGGGCGGCCGCGAGCGCGCCGAGCGCTCCGAACAGCGTATTGGTCACCGCCTGGCTCACCTCCACATTCCCGGCGACCACGGCGGCCGGATATTCCGGCGACAACATCGAGCGCGCCGGGATGACGATATTGATCGGCCGCAGGCAGCCCGCATTCATCGGGATGTCATCGTCCACCATGACGCGAAACACGTAGAGCACAGCTGCACGCGTCACCGGCTCGGGCGCGTTGAAATTGGTCGGCTGCTGCGGCGAGGTGCCGGTGAAGTCGACGGTCGCCTCGCGCTTTTTCTTGTCGACCGTGATTTTCACCCGGATCACGGCGCCCTGGTCCATCTCGTAGACAAATTCGGAATCATGCAGCCGGTCGATGACGCGGCGCACGCTTTCGGCGGCATTGTCCTGCACATGCTGCATGTAGGCCTTCACCACAGGAAGCGTGAACTCGGCTGTCATCTTACGCAGCTCCTGCACGCCCTTTTCGTTGGCGGCAATTTGGGCCTTGAGATCGTTAACGTTCTGCAGCGCATTGCGGACCGGGTATTTCGCGCTGGTCAGCAGCGCATAGAGCTCCGCCTCATGGAAATGTCCGCGGTCAACCACTTTGAAATTGTCGATGTAGACGCCTTCCTCCTCGATGGTCGTGGCGTTCGGCGACATCGAACCCGGCGAGATGCCACCCACGTCGGCGTGGTGGCCGCGGCTTGCGACCCAAAACAGGATATCCTGCTCGGCGTCGTCGAACACCGGCGTGCAGACCGTAATGTCCGGCAGATGCGTGCCGCCGTTATATGGCGCGTTGATCACGTAGACATCGCCCGGCCGGATGCGGCCGGCGTTTTCCCGGATGATGGTCTCGACCGCACGGTCCATGGAACCGAGATGCACCGGCAGGTGCGGCGCATTGGCGACCAGGCTGCCGTCGTGCGCGAACACCGCACAGGAGAAGTCGAGCCGCTCCTTGATGTTGACCGAATAGGCTGTGTTCTGCAGCGATACGCCCATCTGTTCGGCGATCGACATGAAGAGGTTGTTGAACACTTCGAGCATTACCGGATCGGCCTCGGTCCCGATGGCGTGGCCGCGCGCGAGCGGCACGGCGCGAGAGAGCACGAGATGGTTCTTGTTCGTAAGGTCCGCCTGCCAGCCGTTCTCGACCACGATGGTCTGGTGCTGCTCGATGATGACCGCGGGACCCGTGACCTTGTGGCCGGGAGCGAGCTGGTCGCGCGTGTAGACCTCGGCCTCGCGCCATGCGCTTGCAGCGAAGAAACGCGTGTGCTTCGTAGGTGCCGGGAGCGGCACCCGGGCGGTCGCCAGCACCGGCTCGGAAAAATTCGCGCCGCCGCCAATGGCCTCGACCGATGCGGCTTCGACCACGAGCTCCTTGGTGGAATCGATGAAGCCGAAGCGCGCTTTGTGGGCGGCTTCGAACGCGGATTTCAGCTTTGCGAGCATTGATTCCTCCCCTCCCCCTTTTGGGGAGGGGTCGGAGGGGGGGGGCGACGCGTGTCGCGCGGCCGTGCCAAAACCCCCCGCCCCCCCACCCTGACCCTCCCCCACAAGGGGGGAGGGAGAAAAGGCGTCTCGCTCATCACCAAGACTTCCCTGGGGAGGTGAAGCGTACGCCGGCACGACCAGTGCCGTGTCGGTGCCGGCATAGCGAATATGCGCGCGCACGTGCACGACGATGTTTGCGTCCGACACGCCCTGGCCGTTCACCTCGGCGCGCGCCTCTGCGCCAAGCCGCGCGCCCACGGCCTTGATCGACGTGAGCGCCACATCCCCAAGCGTTTCCTCGATCGCCTGCTGCCGAGTCGCCCTGATGTCCGCCAGGCCCATGCCGTAGGCGGACATCAGGGAGGAAAACGGATGGATCAGCACCGTGGTCATGCCGAGCGCGTCGGCGACCAGGCAGGCATGCTGGCCCCCGGCACCACCGAAGCAATTGAGCGCGTAGCGGGTCACGTCGTAGCCCCGCTGCACGGAAATCTTCTTGATCGCGTTCGCCATGTTCTCGACCGCGATCCGGATGAAGCCGTCCGCAATGTCCTCCGCGCTGCGCTCGCCGCCGAGGCTACGGTTTACTTCGCCCGCCAGGGCCGCGAACGCAGCTCCCACCGCGTCAGCATCGAGCGGCTGATCCTGCCTGGGTCCGAAAATATACGGGAAGAAATCCGGCATCAGCTTGCCGAGCATCACGTTGGCGTCGGTGACGGCAAGCGGCCCGCCGCGGCGGTAGCATTTCGGGCCCGGATTGGCGCCGGCCGAATCCGGGCCGACGCGAAAGCGCGCTCCGTCAAAATGCAGGATCGAGCCGCCGCCCGCCGCGACCGTGTGAATCATCATCATCGGGGCGCGCATGCGCACGCCCGCGACCTCGGTCTCGAAGGCGCGCTCGTATTCGCCGTCGAAGTGCGAGACATCGGTCGAGGTGCCGCCCATGTCAAAGCCGATGAGGCGGGGAAAGCCCGCCTCGCGCCCGGTCTGCGCCATCCCGACCACGCCGCCAGCTGGTCCCGACAGGATCGCGTCCTTGCCCTGAAACAGCTCTGCGGACGTCAGCCCGCCAGACGACATCATGAACATGAGGCGGACTTCTTCACCTCTCCCCGCTTGCGGGGAGAGGTCGCCCCGTCCCATCCCTCCCCCGCTTGTGCGGGAGGAAAGAGACGGGGCGGGTGAAGGGGGCTCTCCCCGCGCCTGAGCTGGTGGAGCGGCCCCCTCACCCCGACCCTCTCCCCGCAAGCGGGGAGAGGGAGAAGAAAGCTCTCCCACAATGGCGGGGGGAGAAGTCAGTTCCTCCGCTACGCTGGCCACATAGCGCCGCAGGATCGGCGACAGGTAGGCATCGACCACCGTCGTGTCACCCCGCCCCACTAGCTTGATCAGCGGCGAGACTTCGTGGCTGACCGAGACCTGCCGGAACTCCATGTTGCGAGCGAGCGCCGCGACCTGCCGCTCGTGCTCCGGATGGTGGTAGCTGTGCATGAACAAGATGGCGACCGCCTCAATGCCATCGGCTCGCGCGCGCTCAAGGTCGCTGCGAACAGCCGCCAGATCGGGCACTGCCTCCACCGTGCCGTCGGCGCGCACCCGTTCGGCGATCTCGACCACACGCTCGAACAGCATGTCCGGCTTGATGATGTGGCGGGCAAAGATTTTCGGCCGTGCCTGGTAGCCTATCTTGAGGGCGTTGCGGAACCCTTTGGTGGTGACCAACAGCATGCGCTCGCCTTTGCGCTCCAACAACGCATTGGTAGCAACGGTGGTACCCATCTTGACGGCGCCGATCAGACCCGGCGGGATCGGCTCGCCGGAAGCAAGGCCGATCAGATTGCGGATGCCCTGGACCGCGGCATCGCGGTAGGCTTCAGGATTCTCGGACAGCAGCTTGTGAGCCGCGAGCGTGCCGTCTGGTCGCCGGCCGATCACGTCCGTGAACGTGCCGCCGCGGTCGATCCAGAATTCCCATCGGGATGCTGTCGTCATCGCTTCATCGCCTCCGTGCGTGAAAGTGCGCGGAGCAAATAAGTCCCGCACGATTTTGTCCAATCATCGTTTCAGATATTTCGATAAGATGAACTTGATCACGCTCTTTCGCTTGGCGGCATCTCGCGCCCGACCTCAATGGCAATCTCGGCCACGTTCTGTGCCGCACGGTGGACAGGTGCGTCCGGCCAACCCACAACGAAGTTGAGTTCGGGAAGTTCGATAGTGGTGTTCAAGCGGCGCAACCTTTCGCGCGCGTCGATTTTTTTTTCGATAATAGCCGGCGGAATGACGGCAATCCCGATGCCATCAAGCGCCATGCGCACCACGGCTTCCAACGACGCACTGGCGTGGATGGTTGCGCGAAGACCCTCGCGGGCCAGCAGCTGCCGCAACGCCATATAAGGCTCGGTGTTGCGTGCGAAGGTGATGAGCGGCCACTTCACGATGTGTTCCAGCGCAATCGGCTCGCGCGGAAGCCCGAGCCTGTCGTCCGCGACGAATGCAACCGGGAACGAACACAATGGCCGGCTATGCACATTTTGACTATTGATGGGCCCAAGCAAGAATGCAAGGTCCAGATCCTTTGCAACTAGGCGGTCGCTCAGATAAGGCGATATATTAACGTCGATCTCGAACCCGAGATGAGGATAGGTCGCATTGACACGGGCGAACAGCACCGGCAGCCAAGTATGAACGATGCTTTCCGACACGCCGAGTCGTACGACGCCGCGCGCAGTCGAACGGCCGCTGATCTTCTCGATCATTTCACTGTACATGCCGTTCAGCCGTTCAGCATGGACGAGTAGTTCGTGTCCCTCAGGCGTGAGCGCGGCGACCCGCCGACGATCCGTTTCTACCAAGCGGACATTGAGAAACTTCTCAAGCTTCTTGACGCGCTGCCAGACCGCCGGCTCGGCAGCGTTGAGTCTCTCCGCCGCTCGGGCGAAGCTGCGCAGATGGGCAACCCACATGAAAATTTCGAGACTCCTGAAATCAATCATCGGCGGTCATCCGGCTTCTGTGGTCAGCACACGACCTTTGGTTTCTGGGAGCAGCAACGCTGCAATGACCAGGAGACCGTACGCGATCAGGGCGAATACTCCCATCGATTGCCCAAGTGGCAGAACCGCGCTGAGCAGACCAACAAACCACGGGTTCAAAGCGGCAATGCCGCGCCCGAAATTGTAGGCGAAGCCTTGGCCGGAGCCGCGCATCCGGGTTGGGAACAATTCGGTCAGGAACGGGCCCATACCGGAGAAAACCCCAGAGGCGAAAAAGCCGAGCGGGAATCCAAGCACCAGCATCATGGCGTCGTTCACCGGGATCTGAGTGTAGGCGATCACGATGACGATCGAGCACACCGCAAACAGGATGAAATTCGAGCGCCGCCCGATACGGTCATTGAGCCAGGCGCTAACCAGGTAGCCGATCAACGAGCCGACGATGATGACGGCGAGATAGCCGCCGCTTCCCAGTACTGTGAGATTGCGTTCGTCGCGCAGGAACCTCGGCAGCCAGGTGGTAATCGCGTAATAACCGCCCTGAGCGCCGGTCGACAACAGGCAGGTGAAAATTGTGGTCTTCAGCATGGCGGGCGAGAAGATTTCGAGGAAGTCCGCTGTCTTGCCGGCCGTCGCGAGGTTTTGCCGCGTTTGCGCGAACACCGGCGGTTCATCGACGAACCGCCGCACAAAGAACACCAGCACCGCCGGCGTCAGGCCAACCCAGAACAGCGCACGCCACGCGACCTCTTGGGAAAACACGCTGAACAACAGCGTCGCCATCAGGGCGGCGATACCCCAGCCGGCTGCCCAGCCGCTTTGCATGGCCCCCACCGCTTTGCCACGGTGCTCGGAGCGGATTACCTCACCGACCAGCACTGCGGCTGCCGCCCATTCGCCGCCAAAGCCGAGGCCCATGAGTGCGCGGAAGATGAAAAGCTCGGCGTAGCTTTGTGCAAAGCCGCACAGGAACGTAAACGCCGCAAACCACGCGATCGTGATCTGCAGCGTGCGCACGCGGCCGAAACGATCCGACAGCGCGCCCGCGAACCAACCACCGAATGCCGAGGTCAGCAATGTTGCCGTGCCGATGAGCCCGACATCCGCATTGGTGATTGCGAAGCTCGCGATGATCGCCGGGATGGCAAAACTGAACATCTGTACGTCCATGGCGTCCAGAATCCAACCGCCGATGCAGGCCCAGAACGTGTTTTTCTCCCGAGCGCTCATCTCCGAATACCAGGTGGTCGGATGATGATCGCTCCTCGCTGTCGCTTGTACGGTCATATTGTCCTCCCCCAGTGATTCGACGTGCATCGGCGTCGTTTATTTGTCGGGAAGTCAAAACAACGACAATTGATTGTTCTTCAGATCAGTCACCAGCATGCAGCCGGGAGCATGCGTGATCGCGAACGGTGGCTTGGCGGCCGCGATCGCCGCCTGCGGGGTGACGCCGCACGCCCAGAACACCGGCAGCTCTCCGGCTTCGATCGGAACGGCATCGCCGTAGTCGGGCTCGCCGAGATCCTCGATTCCGATGGCTTCCGGAAAACCGATATGCACCGGCGCACCATGCACAGCTGGTAGCCGTGTGGTCACCTGAATTGCGCGGATTGCGTCGGCCGGCTTCATTGGGCGCATCGATACCACTAGCGGTCCGTGAAAGCGGCCGGCAGATTGCGTGGCGATGCCGGTACGGTACATCGGAACATTGCATCCGCGTGCAAGATGACGGATGGGAATGTCGTTCTGCAGCAACGCCTCTTCAAATGAGAACGAACAACCGATGACGAAACTGACGAGGTCGTCGCGCCAGACTGAGATCAGGTCGGTCGGCGAGGTAACGAGCTTGCCGTGCTCCCACACGCGATAGCGGGGAAGGTCCGTGCGGACGTCAAGGCCGGCGCCGAGCGCCGGCAAGGCCGGGCTTCCGGCATCCGCCACCCCGAGCAGTGGACACGGCTTGGGGTTGGCCTGGCAGAAACGCAGGAACTCCGCAGCCCAGTCGCCCGGCAATATGGCGAGATTGCCCTGTACGCATCCTGGTGCAAGCCCAGCAGTGGGGCCATCGAACCGGCCGGACCGGCATTCGCGTCGGACATCGACGCCGGTTGACATCTGGATTGGGGCCGCAAGATCACTGGATGGCATTGGGTTGACGCTCCTCTTTGCTGGCCGCCCACCCGGGTATCATCTTCTCCGATCGTGATCTTTGCCAATCGTGGTTTTTTGGGTTTCGATAAGCTCACCTTATCAGGTACCGCACGGGCCTCGTTCCTGCCTGAACGGCGGTGTGGGCACATCCATGTACGTGCCGCCGCGATCGATCCAGCATTCCTGAGAATTTGCCATCGCTGTCCAGCCTCAACAACGTCGGTGCGGGCGACTCACCTCTCCAATATCGTCGTCCGGCTTGGTGATCCGGTAACCCGCCGAACATCAATGTTTCCATGTATCGCACCAATGTGCGGACGACTCCGGCGGGTCGGTTTCACGGACCTCTTGTGGTGTCTATGCGGCCGTTCAAGCCGGCGGACGCCATCCGGGCTGTGCAGATCACATCACGGCTGCCCACCGTGCACGGCGCGCCTGTGCACATCGGATTTCCGGAAGCTATTGGCATTCGGGATCTTGCCAGGCCGGACTTTGGCGATGCGGTGCCGATCGAACCCGGCCCGTGTTCTGGGCCTGTGGCGTGACGCCACAAGCCGCCATCGCGGCCGCCCGCCCTCCTTTCGCCATCACACACGCGCCCGGCCGCATGCTGGTGACCGATCTCAAGAACGCCCAATTCGCGGCGATCTGAGGGATGTTCTTTGACACTGTGGGCTTCACGCCAAAGATGTATCGCGGCGACCTCCGAAGTGCATCGTCGCCGCTTCAAACCATGCGACAGGGTGGTCCGTTAACACCCAGCGAGCGCGCCAACGGCCTGCGGTTCTTACCGATTTTTTTCTCCAGATTGAATTAATGGGAACCGTCAGCACTCGTGCGTCTAAAATTATTTGATGATGTTTAGAATTATCGTTCTTGCGATAACACGCATCGCGTGTGCATCTTCCTGGTAAGAACTGTTATCGCTCGCATTTGTGCAGCGCACGCCTACTTTAGCAAAATCTTGGTGTTGCCCAGCGAATGGCCGCGAATAGCCGCGGCCCGGACGATATGTAGAGCTAACGCGTTAAACCGGCAGAGGGCCATATGGGGCTTGGGCAATCCTCGTGGTTCCGGATTTGGAATTTTGGCAGTGCCCGACCTTGGGTGCAGGGGGGTGCAATGACGTTTGAATTGGCCATCATCAGTGTTCTGGCAGGCATTACCCTCGGTCTGCGGTACAGGGTTTTGATCCTTGTCCCTGCGGTTATCATTGCAATGATATTTGCGGTGATCGTCGGAGTTGCGCACGCCGATCGCTTCTGGTCCATCGTCCTGGCGATGGTGATATTCGGGACCGCCGTTCAAATTGGTTATCTGGCTGGTGTCGTGTTGCGCGTCGCAATCGAATCAATTTGCGCATCCAGCATCGGGGGCCGCAATCCCGAAATCAACTCTGAAGCTGGCCGTACCTAGAGCCAATTCCGGTCAAGTTGGAGCACCTTCGAGTCGTGGCCGGGCTCGTCCCGGCCACCTCAATTGTTGATGCTCCGTGCTCAAGAATTCGTCGTCGCCGTAACAAGCCGGGCGACGACGCCTTAAAATGAAGCTTGTCCCTCGCTTGCCATCTATTGCGCGGCCTCGCCGGCTTCCACTTCAGCGAGCTTGGTGCGCCAGTCGGCGCGCTTGCGAATGAGGGCGAGGAGCGACAGCAACAGGAGCACCGCCGCAACCAGGAACAGTGCCAGCGCGATCGGGCGCGTGAAGAAGATCGTCCAATAGCCGTTTGACATGATGAGCGATTGGCGCAGGCTCAATTCGAAAGTTGGTGAGATCACGAGACCGAGTACGAGCGGTGCTGGGTCAAGACCGAGCTTGCGCAGGAAATAGCCGAGCACGCCCATGATCAGCATGATCCACACGTCGACAATCGAATTGTTCACCGTATAGACGCCGATCACGCAGAACATGATCACCAGCGGATAAAGATAGCTGTAGGGAATCCGCAGCACGTTGACGAACAGACCGACCAGCGGCAGGTTGAGCAGGAGCAGCAGGACGTTGCCCACATACATGGAGGCGACGAAGCCCCAGAAGATGTCCGGGTGCTCGTTGACAAGTTGCGGGCCCGGCTGCACCCCATGGACAATTAGTGCTGCCATCAGCACTGCGGTTACCGGGCCGGTCGGCAGACCGAGTGCCAGCATTGGCACAAATGCGCCGGTCGAGGCGGAATTATTCGCCGACTCCGGTCCGGCGACGCCCGCCACCGCGCCCTTGCCAAATTCCTCCGGATGCTTGGAAAGCTTGCGCTCGACCGCGTAGGACAGAAAACTCGAAATGATGTGCGCGGAGCCCGGCGTGAGCCCGATGAGGAAACCGAGCACACTGCCGCGAGCGATCGGCCACGCCGATTGCCGCCACTCTTGGCGGTTCGGCAAAAGCTCGCGCAGTTTCGGAGCCATCACCTCGCCGACCACACTTGCGCTCGGCGTCGAGAGGATTTCACCAAGCCCGAACAAGCCGACCGCGACCGGCACGATGCCGATGCCGTCGCCGAGTTCGGCGATATCGAATGAGTAGCGGAAATGCCCGGTGAGATTGTCGATCCCGATCGTCCCCAGCAGCAGCCCGATGGCCGCCATGAGTAATGTGCGTGGCAGCGACGTGGACGACATGTAGGCGAGGAAGATGAGGCCGACGACCAGAAGCGCGGTGTATTCGGGGGGGCCGAAGCGCAGTGCGAAAGCCGCAAGCGGCGGGGCGATCGCGGTCAGCACCACCACTCCAAAAGTGCCTGCGATCCATGATCCGACTGCCGCGATGCACAGTGCCGCGCCGGCGCGGCCCTTGCGGGCCATGGCGTAGCCGTCGATGCAGGTCATGACCGAGGAGGCCTCGCCCGGAATCCGCATCAGGATCGAGGTGGTGGAGCCGCCATACTGCGAGCCGTAGTAGATGCCGGCCAGCATGACGATCGCCTTGGTGGCGTCGAGCCCGAAAGTGACCGGCAACAGGATGCTGATGCCAGACAGAGGCCCGATGCCCGGCAACACCCCGACCAGTGTGCCGACGAGGCAGCCGAGAAAGCCGTACCACAGCACGTCCGGCCGCAACGCGACAGAAAATCCGAGCATCAGGCTGTCGAGGGTTTCCACCGTTCAGAACCCCAGAACACCCTGCTCGAGCGGCGATTTGAGGATGACGGTGAAAAGCCCGTAGGTCATCAGGCTGATGCCGATGCTGTAGGCTGCGGCAGCGAGCAGGTTCCGGCCTTCAAGTGCGATCAGGGCGAACAGCATCAGCGACATCGTCACGATGAAACCGAGCGTCGTGTAGAGCGCAACCGCTGCTGCGGTAATCGCCAGCACCCGGATCGCGTGGGGCAGGTCGCTCCAGTCGATCTCGGAAAACGGCGCGGTCGTGCCTCCACGTGCGACCAGGATCGCGCCCAACACGATCATCAGGGCGCAAACGAGCTTCGGCATCATGCCGGCGCCAGGAAATGCAAGCGTGCCGAACGGCAGGTCGCCGCTCACCGCCAGCACGGCAAGCGCAGCCGCTATAGCGGCGCCCCCGGCGACATGGTCAGCACGCAGGGTCATGGTGCTCCTAGCTTTCCTACATACCGGGGCTTCTTATCCCTCCCCGTCTTCGGGGAGGGTGGCGCCATAGGCGCCGGGTGGGGTTGGATGCAGCACGGTCAAGGATTCCCCACCCGGCCGCGCTTCGCGCGTCCACCCTCCCCGAAGACGGGGAGGGATCTCACCCCTCGACCCGTCCGATCGAGCGGATCGCTTCTTCAACGCGCCTGGCATCGGTGTCCCAGAAGGCGCGAAACTCAGGTTGATCGAGATAATCGACGTCCTGGCCGATGTTCGCCATCAACTCCTTGAATTTGGGGGTCATCACTGCGGCGCGGGTGAAGTCACGGATCTTGGTCACGATGGGCTCTGGCGTGCCCTTGGGAGCGAACAGGCCGACCCACAGGTAGAACTCGAGGTCATAACCGAGTTCCTTCATGGTCGGTACGTTGGGTAGTGCGTGGGAGCGCTGCGCCCCGAATGAGGCGAGCGCCCGTGCCTTGCCGCCTTTGATTTGGCCGAGGCAGGCGGCAATCGAGGATACGAGCACCTGCGAATTATTGCCGATCAGCGCGGTGAGTGCCGGGCCGCCGCCGTTGGTCGGCAGATGGCGCAACTTGATGCCGGTCGCCTTGAGGTAAAGCGCCATCGGCAGATGCAGGGCGCCATAAAGACCGGATGAAGAGAAGATGATCTCGTTCGGCCGCTTCATAGCGTCGTCGGTGAATTCCTTCAAAGTCCTGTATGGCGTCTGGTCGTTGACGATCAGCACGCACGGATCGGCAATGAAGCGCGCAATCGGAATGAAGTCGGCACGGGAAAACTTCGGCTGCCGGCCGAACAGCTTGTCCACCTCGGGAAAGCCCGAAATTGAAACGATGTGTAGCAGCAGTGTGTAGCCATCGGGCTTCGCGTTAGCGGCGACCTGCGCCCCGACCGCGCCCGCCGCGCCCGCCTTGGTATCGATCACGGCAGGCTGCTTGATGATCGGCTCAAGCACTGCAGCAAACGGGCGTCCCACCACGTCAGCGGCGCCGCCGGGCGGAAACGGATTGATAAATGTAATCGCGCGGGACGGATAATTGGCGGCGTCCTGGGCGAAGCTCGCCGTCGGCAGGAGGGTCGCCGCGGCCGAGCCAATGACGAAGCTGCGTCTGTCCATGATGGTCTCCCGAAAGATCCGACAGTAGCCACGAGGGAACTGCCCGGCAACTCGGCGGGTTGCCGCGGCGTAGTTGGGCGAGGATACGGCAACCCTATGAGCTTGACGGCATCAGCGTGCCCGGATGGAACCTGATGGCCGCCCAGACGGCGAGTACAACAAAGATCACGAGCGCAGCACCCTGCGCCGCAGCGAACGGCGGCTCTGAGCCTGTCGGAGCCAGGGCGGTCAAGGGCGGGACATGCTTGAATGCCTGCACGATCCCGACGAAAACATCAAAATAGAGGCTGACGACGACGCCGACCACGTAGATCGGTCGCCACGCTCCCGACAGGTCGAAACCATAGTAGGCGAGCATGGTGAGCGCCAGCACCACGATCGCCAGTGCCGCAACTCCGTGGGACGGTAGGACTGGAAACTTGAAATCTGGGGAAATGCTGCAGGTGGTGAAGCGGCATGGCATTGCTCCTCAGTGATCCGGATCGCGCCTTCTGCGTTAGGTTAGTCCACGTTAACACAAATCCGCGTTTCCGATTTTGCCTAACAAATTTGATCCGCTTAGAGCATTTTCCGATAACGTTGAGCGAGTGTCTTCACCTCTCCCCGGAGGGGAGAAGTGAAGGGCAACGGGGCAACGTCTTCGATTCAACCATATCGAAATCTGCTCTAAGTTCGTCCAACGGCGCCGCTAAGCCCAGTTGGCGCAGGAATTGGACGCATGAGGAGGTTGCATGCCCGCCTATTGGGTGGCGCGTTCGCGCATCATCGATCCGATCGAATACAAGAAGTATACCGATCGCATCCCCGCCATCTTCGCCAAATATGGCGGCCGCGTGCTCGCCCGCGGCGGGCGCTTCCAGATCATGGAGGGGCCCGAAAAATTCCATCGCTTCGTGGTGGTGGAATTCGACACCTTGGAGCGGGGCGTCGCGTGCTTTCAATCGTCTGAGTACGAAGAAGCTGCCGCATTCCGCCGCAACGGGGCGGGGGAGGTCGAGACCATCGTGGTGGAAGGCGGCGATGCCACGGCCCCGTCTCTACCCTCGCCCGCAAGCGGGCGAGGGTAAGGAGGGGGCTGCGTCGATTAGTCGAGCCGCGAAACTCCCTCCTCCCTTGTGGGGGAGGGTCGGGGAGTTGTGGCATCGATAGACCCCATTCTACGCCCCCAAACCCCGCCCCCCCTCCAGCCCCCTCCCCACAAGGGGCCCACAAAGGGAGGGGAGCCGCTACCGGCGCTGTTACAGCTAAAGTTAGCGCCTCACGGGACAAGCCCCGGCCACGACTCGAGAGATGCCGGGTGCTTCAACATGACCGGAATCCACTGTGGCGCGCAGCTTTCGAATGGCCCTAATATGCCGTGAACACAACGCCATTTGCGAACAGTTCAACGGAGGAAACGACATGCGCTTCACGCTCACATCGGCTCTCGCGGCGGCAGCCGTAGTAACCGCATTGGCGGGTCTTGCCGGCGGCGCGGCGGCACAGTCAGGCGAGCCGATCAAGATCGGCTTCAGCATGGCGATGACGGGGGGCCTTGCGGCTAATGGCAAGTCCGCACTTCTCGCGCAGAAGATCTGGGAAGAGGACGTCAATGCCAAGGGCGGGCTGCTTGGTCGGCCAGTCAAGCTCATCTACTACGACGACCAGAGCAATCCCTCGACAGTGCCGGGCATCTATACCAAGCTGCTCGATGTTGACAAAGTCGACCTCATCATCGGTCCCTATGCGACCGCGCAGATGGCACCGGCGATGCCGATTGTCATTCAGCGCAACAAGGTGTTCGTCACCCTGCTCGGGCTCGCCGTGAACGAAGAGTTCAAGTACCCGAACTATTTCGCCATGATCCCATCCGGTCCGAATGCGAAGTCTGCCTTCACCAAGGGCTTTTTCGATCTTGCCGCAGCACAGAATCCGAAGCCGCAGACGGTCGCGATCGTGGCGGCCGATCAGGAATTCTCGCGCAATGCGTCGGATGGCGCCCGGGAGAATGCCAAAACGGCCGGGCTGAAAGTCGTCTACGACAGGACTTATCCCCCCACCACCACCGATTTTGCGCCCATCGTGCGTGCGATCCAGGCAACCAATCCGGACCTGCTCGTGATTTGCTCCTATCCGCCCGATTCGGTGGGCATGGTGCGGGCCATCAACGAAATCGGCTTCAAGCCGAAAATGATGGGCGGCGGCATGGTCGGCCTGCAGGCGACGGCGCTCAAGGCGCAACTCGGCCCCATGCTCAACGGCTTGGTCAATTACGATTTCTGGCTGCCGGTGCCGAAGATGCAGTTTGCCGGTGTCAACGAATTGATCAAGAAGTATCAGGCAAGAGCGACGGCCGAGGGCGTCGACGCGCTCGGCTATTACATGGCGCCGTTTGGCTACGCACAGCTTCAGGTGCTGCAGCAGGCCATCGAGGTGACCAAGAGCCTCGATGACAAGAAGCTCGCCGACTACATCCGGGCCAACACGTTCAAAACCGTGGCTGGCGACGTCAAGTTCGGCAAGGACGGCGAATGGGCGCAGTCGCGGGTGCTGCAAATCCAGTTTCACGACGTGAAGAGTAACGATGTCGAGCAGTTCCGCGCCATAAACACCCAGACCGTGGTGGCGCCCGACGAATACAAGTCCGGCAATGTGATCTATCCGTATGAGAAGGCGAAGAACTGATCTGGTCTTCAACCGGGCGGCGGACGGGGTTTACTTCCCCCCGTTTGGTTTCACTCCGTACTGAGATCGAGAGTCGCCGTGGTGCAGCACCGCCACGGCGACTCGCTTTGTTCCGAGGTCCATTCCCGAAATCCCTTTCGTCATGCCGTGGTGAGTGTGGGGATTTTCTCGATCTCGTGTGCAAGTTCCTGTTCGGCCACCTCGAGATCGAAAGCGCGCTGCATATTGATCCACAGCTCAGGACCGTTGCCGCAAAGTTTGCCGATGCGCAGCGCCATCGCCGGCGTGATCGGCTGCTTCTCGGCAAGGATATCGTAAAGCGTCTGACGCGAGACGCCGAGCAGACGCGCGATCTCTGCCTTGGGCTTGCCGAGCGCCGGCAGCACATCTTCGCGCAACCACTCGCCCGGATGCATACGCGGCAGTCCACGGAGAGGATTCTTGGGGGTCATCAATGGTAGTCCTCCAGGTCAACGTCAGTTGCGTCTGTGTCGTCCCAACCGAATGGGATTCGCCAACAGCCGCTTGCGTCAACTGCGTACCGCTCCTTGTCCCGGCCTTTGAGCGGGTGAAATCGATAGCCTGGAATGTTCATTTGCTCCGGCTTTTTGGCCTCGTTGAGCGCGCGCAAAATGCGACGCACGCGATCGACATTGGGAACACTCAACTTCGAAGCGTCGCCCGTCTCCGCGTAGCGTTTCAGGGCTTTGGAGCGGAACGACCGGATCATGCGCCATTGTAAGGCAACTCCGACACTGTGTCAACAACTGGATGACATCGCGTCGCAAAACGTTCCTTACAACCCCAAATAAAATTTCCTGATCAGATCATTGTTATTGAGCTCGTCCGCTGATTTTCCCTCGAACGCGATCCTGCCGTGGACGATCACGTAGCCGCGGTCGGCGATGCGCAGTGCCTGGGGGAAGTTCTGCTCCGCCATCAGGACGGTGAGCTGGTATTGCTGCTTGAGCTCCCGGATGGCGTCGATGGTGCGGCTGACCAGCACCGGGGCGAGGCCGACCGAAGGCTCGTCGATCAGGAGGATGCGCGGCGCCAGCATCAGGGCGCGGCCGAGCGCGAGCATCTGCTGCTCGCCGCCGCTCATCGAGCCGGCGAGCTGGCGCCGGCGTTCGGCGAGCCGCGGAAAGGCCGTGAAGCAGAAATTCATATTGGCCTTGATCTGGGCGCGAGCCTTGGGCCGGAAGGCGCCGAGCAGGAGATTTTCCTCAACGGTCAGGCGGGGGAACAGACGGCGCCCCTCGGGCACCAGGGCGATGCCGAGATCGACGATCTCCTCAGTGGCTCGGCCGATCAGATCATGTCGCTCGCCCTCGATTTCGGCGACGATCGAACCGGCGCTCGGCCGCACGATACCCATGATGCTCTTCATCAGCGTGCTCTTGCCGTTGCCGTTGGTGCCGAGCAGCACCACCGTCTCGCCGCCTTTGACTGTAATCGATATATCCTCCAGCACGCGCACGGCGCCGTAGCGGGCATCGACCCCTGCGATGGTGAGGCTATTGGCCAATGTATGCCCTTTCGACATCCGCATCGCGAATCACCTCGTCAGGACGGCCGTCGGCGATTTTCTTGCCGGAGACCAGTACCGCGAGGCGTTGAGAGAAGCTCATGACGGCGCGCATGATGTGCTCGATGAGGATGACCGTGATGCCGTGTTCGTTCAGCCGGATCAGCAGCGCGACGATATCGTTGACCTCGGAATTCGACAGTCCCGCCATCGCCTCGTCGGCGATCAGAAGCTTGGGTTCCGCCGCCATGGCGCGCGCGAGCTCCAGCTTGCGCATCTCCACCTGAGTAAGGTCGCGCGGCAGGCGTCGCGCACGGTCGGCGAGGCCCACGAGGTTCAAGAGCTCTTCGCAGCGCGTTGCGATCTCGGCTTCGGTAAGCGCGGGCTTGCGACGCGCATTGACGGTGTAGAGCAGCGGCACCTTGATGTTATCGCCGACCGTCATGCTGGCGAAGGGACGCGGCAGCTGGAAGCTGCGTGCCATACCGATTCGGGTGCGCTCATGGGCGCTTTGCCCGGCGAGGTTGCGCCCTTCGAATCGCACCGTGCCGGACTCATTGACGAGCGTACCGCACAGGCAGTTCACCAACGTGCTCTTGCCTGAACCGTTGGGGCCGATCAGGCCGAGTCGCTCGCCTGCCCTCACCGCGAGATTGATGTCATCGAGCGCGACGAAGCCGCCGAACCGCTTGGAGAGTCCTTCCACTTCGAGAAGCTGTGCCGTCATGGCCTATCGCTTTGACAACAAGCGCTGCCACAGCCCGATGAGGCCATTCGGCGCGATGATAACGAAGCCTACCAGCAGCATTCCGACGATCAGCAGGTTGACCGCCGAGGAGATCGTCACGGTGGTGACCTGCTGCAGGGTACCGAGGAGAAGCGCGCCAACCAGCGGGCCGACCCAGCTGGTGGTGCCGCCGATCATCGGCATGGCGATCGAGTTGACGGCGTATTCGAGCGCGAACGCGGAAGACGGCTGCAGGTAACCGATGTAGTAGGGAAACGGTGCGCCGGCCATGCCCATCAGGGCGCCTGATAGCGTGGTAGCTATCAGCTTGAGCTTGAGGGTCGGCACTCCCGATGCCTCGGCGGCCAGCTCGTCGTCCCGGATAGTGGCAAAGCCATAGCCGAGCTTGGAGCGCTCGATGATGCGCGCCGTCGAGATGGCCATCACGGCCAGCACCAGCATGATCAGGAAGAGGTACTGAATGTATGGCAGGGAAAGTTCCGAAACCTCTGCCGGCCGGATCACATAGGCGCCCCGTGAGCCACCCACATAGTTCCAGTTGACCACCAGGGTCTGCAGCACCACTGCGAGCGCGAGCGTTGCGATCGCAAAGAATGCGCCGCGCAGCCGCAGCGTCAGATAACCCATGCCGAGGCCGATAAGCCCGGATACGGCGGCGCCGACGGCGACAAGCACGGGAATCGGCAGCGGATAGAGCTTGTGGAAGAACACCGTCGCATAGGCGCCGAGCGCGAAGAATGCCGCGGTACCGAAATTCACATACCCCGTATAGCCACCGAGAATGTTCCACGCGGTTGCCAGCACAATGAACTGCAGCACGGTGTAACCGGCAAAAAACACGTAGTCATTGCCAACCATGCGTGCGCCGGCGAATACAAGGACGGCCACGACCGCGCACATGAGCACGAAGCTGCTGCCGGAGCGGATGGTACGGCTCATAGTCGCTCCGCCGTCATCGTCCCAGCAGCCCCGCGGGCCGGAACGCAAGCGTCAGCAACAGCAGCCCAAATGAGACCGCGGGCGCCCATGACGGACCATAGAAGGTCGCGGTGAAGCTCTCCGCGATACCGAGCAGTATGGCGCCAATAAGTGCTCCCGGTAGGCTGCCAAGCCCCCCGAGCACGCAAATCGCAAAGACCCGGCCGATATAGTCCCGCCCGATCGAGGGCTCGACCGGCTGGATGATGATCAGGAATGCCCCCGCCATGGATGCGGTGGCGATCGAAATCGCGAAAGCGATACGTTTGATCCGGATCGGATCGGCGGCCATCAGTTGCAGGGCAACCTGGTCCTGGGCTACCGCCATGATGGCACGGCCGATGAAACTGCGCGTCAGAAACAGCTCCAACGTTACCAGCATGATGAGCGATATCAGGCACGGCACCAGCATCCGCAGCGGCAGGTCGATGACGCCGATATGCCAGCTCTGCTCGACGTAGCTGGCCTGGACGTAGCGGTAGTCCACCCCGAATTCCAGGACCAGTGCGACTTCGGTGATGAACAGGATGCCGAAAAAGAACGCCAAGCCGCGCAGCGGGTCCTGGCCGCGCCTTTCGAAAGCCAGATAATAGACTTGGTAGATCGCGGCACCGAGCCCATAGAAGGCCGGCAGCACGATGATGCTGGCGACGATCGGATCAAGGCCGAACTGCACGTTGACGATGTAGGCAATGTAGGCCCCCAGGATGATGAAGGCCGGATGCGCAATGTTGACGATGTCGAGAATGCCGAACGAAATCGAGATCCCCACGGTCACAGCCGCATAGAAACCGCCGAGCAGCAGCCCGGCCATCACTGCATTGAGCAGCAGATCGTAGGACAACACTTCCCCCCACCCGCCGCATCTTCGGTGCGCGGCCCGCCGTCGTCATACCCGCGCCTGGCGTGGGCATTCACGTCTTCCTGGCAGCTTTCGAAAAGCAATGCGTGGACCGCCGAGACAAGCCCCCTAGCCGCTAGCTTAAGCTGTAACAGTGCCGGCAGCTGCTCCCCTCCCCGTTGTGGGGAGGGGTCGGGGGTGGGGGTCGAGGAGTGGGGCACATCGGTGCCACAGCTCCCCGACCCCCAACCCCAACCCTCCCCCACAAGGGGGGAGGGAGTCTCAGCGGCTCGGTCAGAGCTTAACTCAGCGTGCATGAGGCCGGCCATGACACTGGACAATCGTTTGACCCCCGCCCCAGTTTTCCACATCACGCCGCCGCGCGCCGAACCGCGCCCGGGATCGCAAGCGGCGGGTTGGCGCTGTCCAAAAATTCGACCGTCATGAACACCATCTCGCCGTCGCCGATGTTCTCAAGATCATGCACTTTGAATTCACCGGGTCCATAGGTCTCGTGGCGCGTTTCGCCGGACGCGTAGGCGTATTCCACGGTCGTGCCGTCCATCAGGTGCTGGCGGCCGCGACACGGGGTCATCGCGGTCCAGAAATAGTTGAGCACATGCCGGTGGAATCCGAACCGCTGCCCGGGTTTGAGCCTGATGGTCCATACCCGCACTTTGTCGGTCTCGGAAACCAGCTCGCTGCCGACGCAACCGTTGGGGCTGAGGGCTTCGCAGGCGAACTCCTTCTGGAGCGCACCAGGCCACTCAATCCGGTCCTTCCACGCCGCCTGCTTGTCGGACATGCTCAAGGCCATGGAATTCCTCCGTTGCGGCCATATCGAACGGCCGCATGCTGTTTGATACCTTGCATGGAGCGATAAACCAAGAGCGCCGATCAGATATCACGGTAGTCGAGATCATGCGTCACGTTTGCGAGGCGAAATGAGCGAGGGGCGCGCCATTGTGATTGGCGGTTCACTGGCCGGCCTGTTGGCGGGCCTGTTGCTGCGCCGGCAGTTTACTGTCGACATTTATGAACGCGCTGGTGCCGAGCTGGCCGGCCGCGGCGCCGGTATTGTGACTCACGCGCTATTGTCGGAGGTGCTTGATGCTGCCGACATCACGGGGCGACAGGATGGTGCCATCCAGCAATCCAGCGTCCAGGATTTAGGTGTAGAGGTTCGGACGCGACGCTTTTTCGATCGGGACGGCCGGGTGGGACTGGACTACCCTTACCGGCAAACCCTCACGTCCTGGGACCGGCTGTATGACTTGTTGCGCCGTGCGTTTCCCCCATCGCATTATCATCGGGGCAAGGAACTGGTGGCCGTCGAGGAGCGTGCCGGGGGCGTCGCGGCACGGTTTGCGGACGGTTCGGTTGCCGAGGGAGACCTGCTGGTTGGCGCCGATGGATTGCGCTCGACCGTGCGCGCGCAGTTTCTTCCCGAAGTGACGCCGATCTACGTCGGCTATGCAGCCTGGCGCGCGCTCGTTCCGGAACGCGCCATTGCGCCGGACCTGCACGCGCAGATATTCGATCACTTGTCGTTCGGCCTGCCGCCCGGCGAACAGATACTCGGATATCCGGTGGCGGGCCTAAACAATGACCTGTGCCCCGGCCGCCGCCGCTACAATCTTGTCTGGTACCGGCCGGCCGATAGGCTCCAGCTCGAACGGCTGCTGACGGACGACGCCGGGACTACCCACGCGGTCTCGATCCCGCCGCCGCTGATCTCGCGCGCCGTCATCGCGGAAATGCGCGAGGCCGCGGAATCCCTGCTGGCGCCGCAGTTCCGCGACCTGATCCGGCTGGTCGGACGGCCGATGCTGCAGGCGATCTACGATATCGAATCGCCACGCATGGCCTTCGGCCGCGTTGCCATCATCGGCGACGCCGCCTTCGTGGCGCGCCCGCACGTGGGCGCCGGCGTCGCCAAGGCCGCCCAGGACGCGCTCGCACTGGCGCGGGCACTCGCGCGGACCGGGGAGGTTGCAACGGCGTTGAAAGAAATGGAAGCGACGCAACTGCCATTCGGCCGCCGCATCATCGCGCGGGCCCGCGAACTCGGGGCATGTCTGCAGCGGCACCACACAACCGCGGCGGAGCGCGATAACGCCGCTCGGTTTCGCACGCCCGAGGCAACGCTGCGAGAAACCGCGACGCTGGAGTTTTTGGAGAGGTGATGGCTCGATCTTGTCCCTCGCCGACGTGGGGAGGGCGTTGAACACGATCGGGCCTCTCGCGCGCCAGCATCGGACGACTTCGGGGCCATTTGACTTTCCGGTCGACCTCAATAGCCGGAAAACGCAGCATAAGTTCGAGCGCCTCAGCCTTGGGCCAGAACCTGACTTATGCACCGCGGCAAGTGAGAGGTTTGCGCAGTCGCCGCTCGCCGTGGACTCTTCGACAGTATCGATCGTTGGCCGACGGTCCTCAGTGAGCCGTTCGTCCGGCAAAGCCCGCTCTGTCGAGCGTGTTATTTGGAACTCCTGTCGGCGGGTTTATCTCAGGCCCGGCAACTTCTAATCCAGATCGACAAGCCGATCGTTCATGCTGCCACTCCTATGGGCGCCCTGCCCCGCAGCAATTGCCGGAAGACCAGCGCGTGCGTCACTAAAAGCGGGGGCACGATCAGCGTCGGAATGAAGAATGCCGCGCCAAGAGAGCCAGGGGGTTGGGGGGCGCCGACAACGCCTTGGTAATAGGCGAAGAGGAGGTCGGCAGTCCCTTCGATATTGAAGACCCAGACCGTCAACATCGCCCACGACGCGCGAACGGAGAGCCCCAGGACCGCGATAATCGCGAGTACGGCTGCGGCCAAATCGCCATAGGCCGCCGGAATGGCAAAAGCCGGAGACAAGGCTGGCGACACGACACCGGGCATAAGAAAAGCCAGCCCCACGAACCGGAACATGTGAGGTGCCACAAGCGCCTTGATGGCGTCTTCGCTGGACCATGCCCGCAGACGGGGCGTGATGTAATTCCATGCCACGATGCTGAACGCGACGAAGCAAAGCAGTACGCTCAATCCGATGATCGCCTGGCTGTCCATGACACTCACCCGTTCGTCGAGTTGTCTCTCTTAGAGGCGCCCCTCACACAGCTCTGACCTGGGTAACCGCTTGCTGGTCTGCGGAGCGCGAGCCGTGGGTCAGCACCACGACCCCGGGAGCGGGGCCGCTGGCGAGAGCGACCGCCCGGCGTGCAAGGACCGCCGCGAGATGGCTCCGGTACGCCGCGTCGGCGAACAGGTCCTCGACCAAATTTTCAGGCGACAGACGTATGTCGCGCAAACTTTCGGCGGCGAAGCCGCCGGTCAATGCCGCTTCCGCCTCGCGCCAGCGGAACGCGCCTTGAGCGCGCGCCCCGGTCACCGCGATGGAAGGGAGTCCATCAGACGCGCATGACGCGAATACGCCGACCATGGCATAACGCGCCGCCGGGTTCAGGAACTTGATATACGCCGCTCGCCTGGAAACGGGGAAGGTCGCCGCGGTGATGATCTCTCCCGGCTCGAGCACTGTGCGACCACCAACGAAGAACTCTGCGGCCGGGACCCTTCGCGTCGTCGTGTGCACGGTGGCGCCAAGCGCGAGACACGCGGCGGGATAGTCGCCGGCCGCTTCATTAGCTGCCAATGCGCCGCCCAAGGTCCCCCTGTTGCGAACAGCGGGGTCACCGATGTGATCCACCATGGCTGCCAGCACGGGCAAGTGCTCTCGCAAAGCGGCCGAGCCGGCGACTTCGGCGTGGGTCGCACCCGCCCCGATCGAGGCTCCGCCCTCATTGAGCTCGATGTGCTTCGGCACGATGCCGGTGATGTCGATCAGGCTCGCCGGCGCGTGCCTGCCACGCTTCATATCCCGCAGCAGCGTTTGGCCGCCTGCGAGCAACATTGCACCCTCCGCGAGGGCAAGCAGACGGGCCTCGTCGAGCGAAGTTGGGTGGTGGTACACAAAGTCGCGCATGATCGGCCCTCACGCGTGCTGCCCCGCCATTGCCCGGGCGCCCGCCGCAATCGCCTTGACGATGTTGTGATAGCCCGTGCAGCGACAGATGTTGCCCTTGAGCTGCTCCCGGATCGTCGCCTCATCCGGTTCGCCCAAGCGGCGCACGATGTCGAGCGCGATCATCACCATACCCGAGGTGCAGTAGCCACACTGAAGC
>DATGCX010000028.1:0-20542 GCA_035311445.1 Xanthobacteraceae bacterium
GCTGACCTAAGCAATCCGTTCTTGGTCCGCGTCGATGGCAAAACAATCATATCGTCGGCAACTTCAGACCACTGTAGGCTTGCTACTTCGTCGGCACGCTGGCCGAGCAATGCCAGCAACCTAATAATTGAGCCGTAATGGTCGTCGCCAGCATGGTCCCAAATCAGTTTTAACTCGGCATCGGACAGCACCCGCTCCCGCGGCTTCTCCTCGAAGGTATCTCTGCCAACCAATGGGTTCTGGGCGATGCATCCTTCCGTCATTGACCAGGTGAAGAACTCGCTTAACGTCGCCTGCATCCGGTTGGCGGCTACCGGGCCGCTGTTCTTCCCTACCGCCTCGATCTCGGCGCCGACCGTGCGGCACGAAAGACTGGCGAGTTTCAGCCCGTGTAGCTTCTTTGAGTATTGGAGAATGTGCCGCTCAAGGTGGCGATAGGTGCCGGGCCGCACCTTGTCCTTGCCGGTCTTCTTCGCGAGCCAAAGCTTGCCAACAGCCAGGAATGTCTCGGCGGCATGCTCCCGGCTCTCGGCCTTCTCGCCGGCCGGATCCTGGCCAATCTTCACCCTGGCCTGAAGCTGGGCGACGCGCTCCCGAATGCTAATGTGGTTCTTGTCCTTGCCCGCCTTGAAGCTTTCGGTGGTGACCGTGCCAAGGGACATGCGGCGCTGCTTGTCGCCGAGGGCATACTGAAACACGAAGTTGCGGCTACCGCCTTCGCGCAACCGGACACCAAAGCCGGGCAGTTCGTCGTCCCATTCGATGTGGTCCTTCTTACCGGCTGGCAGTCGAACCTCGCCGATGGTCTTGGCTGTGAATTTCATGAGAGCCCCCAGGTTGGGAAGGTTATGGGAAGATTGCGGATGCGCTCCGATGCTTTCCCATGCTTCTCTACTACTCCTGGTCTTTCAGAAAAATCACGCAGTTACAAGCGTCATGCTCGCTCTTGCCTGTTGATGCTCGCTCAATTCGGCAGGTTTGGGTACTCCAGGTCGCAGGTTCAAATCCTGCTGCCCCGACCAACTAAAATGAGTTAACATTGAAGCAAAAGCCGAGGCAGGTCCTGCGCTGCGTCCCACGGCAGCACGCGCCTTAGCTTTCCTCGCGCGCCATGAAGGGAGGCTTACATGCATTGTTGCAATGTGGTCGGTGCGATCGTGGTGACAACGCTGACGATGACAATCGGCGGAGTCCAGGCGGCTGACAGCCCGAAGTATCCCGACTGGAGAGGCGCATGGGCACGGTTCGTGGTTCCCGGGCTTGGCGGGCAGCCCTCGTTCGATCAAACCAAGCCTTGGGGATTCGGACAACAGGCACCGCTGACTCCGGAGTATCAAAGGGTCCTGGAGGAGAGCATCGCGGATCAGGCCAATGGCGGGGAGGGTAATTTTTTTGACCACGCCGTCCGGTGCTACCCCGGGGGCATGCCGCTCAACATGATTGCATTTCGCCCCTTGGAATTCGTCATCAGTCCGGAAACCACCTATGTCCTGATCGGCGGCGCAGAGCACTTTCGCCGGATTTTCACCGACGGACGCGAGTGGCCCAAGGACATCGAGCCGACCTATGTGGGCTACTCGATCGGCAAATGGATGGATACCGATGGCGACGGCATTTACGATACGCTGGAGGTCGAAACGCGCGGGCCGTTCAAAGGCCCTCGCGCCTATGACGCAACGGGACTGCCTCTCCACTTCGACAATCAGTCTGTTTTCAAGGAGCGGATCTACCGCGACAAGGCCGATCCAAACATGCTTCACGATCAGATCACCGTTTTCGACCATGCGCTGACCCGGCCCTGGATCGTGGATAAAAAATACGTGCTCGATCCGAATCCCCGTCCTGAATGGGCCGAGGCCTATTGCACCGAGAACCCGTCAATGATCGCCATTGGCAAGGAGAGCTATTTCCTGAGCGGCGACGGCACGCTGATGCCGGTCCGCAAGGACCAGCCGCCGCCGGACTTGCGTTATTTCAAGCAAACGCAGAGGTGACGGCCGCTGCTGACGCAACCGCCTGCACGTCAAACGGCACCAACTCATTGGTGGCGAACGCAGCCAGGTGACTCAATTTGTCGGCCGCCCGGTCGAAAAAGCGCCCCTTCATGCATGCTTCCGCTTTGGGCCGGGAGACGCCCGCAAGAAGACGGGCAGTCATCCGCTCAACAGCAGACGTTGCCGCGCCACGATCATTGATCAGCGCGGTGCACCGTATCAGGGCAGCGCCGTCAAGATGGTAAAGCACGACTGGGTAGCTTTGCAGCTGAAGCTGAAAGAGCTGCATCAATGCCCAACATGTTGCCAGTAGCGGCTCGTCGGCGGCGCGATCGAGGAAATAGCTCTCGCTGGCCGGAAACAGGCTTTTCACACCATGGCGGACGTCAACTTTCAGCATATAGCCGCCGACCAAACCCTGAGGGTGCGCCGTTGTCCGATGCTGAGCGCAGTGGCCAAGATATTGTCAATAGAGCCGAAATGGGCGCGGATCCGGCGCCGCTTGGTGCGAAACTGCTTCAATTGATGCGCTGAAAGGAAACCGTGGAGACATTCCATAAGGGCGCGCGCTTCGGGGGCTGGCTGATGCCGGTAGCTGCCCCGTAAGGCGCCAGTGGCGAGGGGAAGACGTTTGTCCGGTGCCGATACATGCGCCAGACGACGGTCGGTCAGGCCGGCTTTCGGGGTATGGACGAATGACCGGAAACCACGGCCGATGGCGAGATTGTGCAGCACCCGATCAGTCGTCAGCAGCGCGGAGCGCGTATCCAACAGCTTGTCTAGGATCTCGATATCAGGAATTCCCGGATGCTCGATTGCCACAAATACCAATTTGATCGGCCGGTCGCCCAAGCGCCCGCGGAGCTGTCCCAAAAGTGGGGAGTTTGACCCGACGCATTCGTCGACCACGATCCGTTCGATGCGGCTCATAAGTGCTTGCTTGGTGCTGCGCCAGAATCCCGGGGCTTCAAATTGCGGTCAGTCTCTGACTCAGGGACATAATGCTATGACATAAAAATCGGGTCCGGTCTGCTTCAGGGTGGTGACAATAAACACATTGTCCAGGCCCATGATCTGATTCGAGCCATTTGCGACCGCCACAAAGAAACTGTCGTGGGCCCGACCAGCTACGACGTGGTCGAAATTGGTTGCGGTGAAACAGGCCGGCGCCATCTGCGTCTTGGCACTGACTTCCGAAGAGGGGGCGCTCAATCCCCCTGCAGGGTCGACGGATTTAACGACATAAAAATACGTCGTATTTGCGGTCAGACCTGCATCCGTGAAGCTTGGATCTGTAACCAAATCTGCGTTGACTTTCGAATAGGGACCTCCCGAACTGGCCCCGCGGAAAACGTCAAAGCCAGCTACACCCGCAGGCGCTTTCCACGACAACGCTACCGAAGAGTCGCTGACTGCATCTATCCTCGGGTCCGTGGGCGCGAGGACTACCGAGGTCCCTGTCGTCGTAACCTCCAGCGGGTTGGACGCTGCGCCTTCGACGCCGGCGAAATCGATCGCCGCTACCGTATACCGATACGTGTTGCCGGGCGACAGGCCCGCGTCCGTGAAGGACGTGGCGGTGACCGGGCTACCCGCCGCCTTGTTCCGATCTCGGTAGACGTTGAACCCGCTCGCGCTTGCCACCGGGCTCCACGACAGCGAGACCGACGCGTCGGTGACAGCCGTCGTTTGCAAATCGGCCGGTGCCGGCAACCCCGAATGACCACTGACGATCCGGTCGATCATCCGCTTCACGGCAGCCATTTGCCGACCGCTCTTGGCGGCATAGTCCGGATCATCGTAGCCCCACCAGTCCCAGCAGCCATTCGGGTTCTGGCTGCTGGCGGTCGCCTGTGGATAGAGCATGATGATATTGTTGGTGTCGGCCCATTTGTTGTAGCCGGTGTTGCGAACGTAAGTCGTGCCGAAGGTTACGAGCCCGGCTCCCCCCGCGGAATACCGGTACGTCTCGTACTGCTTGCAGCCGTGAAATACGACGTGCAGCGTACAGATTTGTCGGTTGCTGCAATTCACCGGAACATACAGCCATCCGTCAGACGCCATGCCGTGATCATTCGGCTGATCAATGAACTCGCCCTGATTGAAGTTGATGAACGCACCGCCGAGCTGGCCTGTGTTCTTTGGATTCAAGTTTCCATAAATCCATCGCAGCAATTGGCCGGCGCCGTCGTAGTTGCAGTTATTGATGAACGGATCATCGCGCGTCATGCACGGATTACCGAAATAGTCGGTAGGCATCGCGTGTTCGGCCGCGATATCGTTCTTGTAGGATATGTTTGCGGCGTCAATGTAATGACGGTAGTAGGTGAAGAGATCATTCATGATGCGTTGGGGCACCACAGTGTCGCTGGTGCCAGAGAACATCCAGATGCGATGATTGGCCAAATTCCTGGTGCCGTCGATGAGGCCCCGCCCGGCGTTCCGATCCGTTATCGTGATGAGTTGAGCGACGTTGGTGGAACTCTGCCCGAAGCATCCGAAAACACAGCTGCAGGTCGATGTCGCCGCCATGAGACTGCCTTGCGCGCAGTAATACGGTCCACCCGCGACGACCCCAGCGCCGCGTAATATAGAGGAGAACGCGACATCGAATTGGACCGCCATGTATCCGCCCGACGATAGACCGGAAACCGAGGTCTGGTTGATATCCACATTGTAGCTCTGGAGACTGACCACCTGCGCGGCGGCCGTTGAGCAGGCGGCGGCCGCAGCCGCAATTCCGGCGGCGCCGAACGATGCAAGCAGGCTCTTGCTCCACGACATATCACAACTCCTTGTCTGTTTACCCCATGTGTTGGACGCGCCTTTGCGGATGCGGAAGGATCGCGCACCGGGCAGTTCAAGGGACGCTTTATTCGAGCCGGATATTTTTGGACGTAAGATAATAATTGAACGTGAGGCGCGCGGGTGTGAGGCAGATCACACAAAGAACATCGCTGGGAGAACAAGGCTCATCACTGCTCGGTCGCCATCAACGGCTCGCGGCCGATGAGGCGGGCAAGTTGCCGCAACCGCGCGAACAAACGCTCACCGGCGAGATTGCGGTATTTGCTAGTCAGCTTGAGTTTCAGCTTGCCTCGCTCCACCACGAGCGGCGTGTTGGGCAGCACACCCGGCATGGCGCCTGACACCAGATAGGCGACCCGCATGGCGGCACCGAGTATGCGGGCGTGGTCGATCATGCGCGACGTGGCCAGTTCGCGCACATGCGGCGACAACTCGTCGTCGGCAAGACCGGCAAGACCGACGTGACGGAAGAACACGGTGAGCGCAATGAACGCGCGTCCCGGATGATCGACGCCAACGAAGGCCGCATGGGAGATGATGTTGAGCGATTGCTCGCCGCGATAGTCGGGATGCGCCCGCCAACCGATGTCGGCGAGGAGGCAGGCGGCACGCCGCAGGCGTTTTTCATCGCGAGTCTCGTCGATGCCAGAGGTCGCCATGAACTTGTCAGTCCAATCCGCAAGTTCCTCGCCGTGGCGGGGCGACCGTGAACGCAGCACATTGAGTTCTTGCGCCGCCGCAATCAGGGGGTCGCGTTTCTTCTCCGCGTCGCCGAACATGGTGAACAGCAAGCCTTCGCGCACTCCGAGCGCCGATACGACGACTCGCTGCGGCCGTGCGATGCGCACCACGTGCTCCATCACCAACGCCGCATAAGCGAGCAGCGGCCGGCGCGCCATTGTTACGGTTTCGATCTTGGAAAGCGTTTCCGGGTCGACGCGGCGCACCAGGCGCGAGAATTCCAATGCTTCGGCTGCCGGGATCACATAGCCGTGCATCACGTGAAGGGGATAGCCGATCTGCCACATATGCAGCCGCGTCAGCGAGCGCCACGTGCCGCCGACCGCGTAGAAGTCACGGCCGCGGCCGCCCTTCAAAATCGCTACACGGCCGAGCGCATCGCGGACGATCTTTTCCGCCTTGGCGAGCGATTTTGACGATAAATCCTGCAAGGCGAGGCCGCCGAGCGGAAGCGTCATACCAGATTTGAGCCTGTGGCCGCGCACATCGGTCAGTTCCAGCGAGCCGCCGCCGAGGTCGCCGACGATGCCGTCGGGCCGGTGGAATCCGGAGATGATACCGAGCGCCGACAGCTGTGCTTCACGCCGGCCCGACAGTACATCGATCGATACACCGCAGGCTTTTTCGGCGCGCACGATGAAGGCCGGACCGTTCCTGGCATCCCGACACGCCGCAGTGGCAATCGCCCACACGTCGCCAACCCGCATGGCATCGCACAAGGCGCGAAACCGTATCAGCGCAGCCAACGCTTTGCCGACCGCGTCCGCGGCCAGCAAGCCGGTGGTCGCCACCTCGCGACCGAGCCCGGCCAGAACCTTTTCGTTGAAGATCGGCGTCAGGCTGCGGGTAAGCCCCTCGTAGACCACCAGGCGAACCGAATTCGACCCGATGTCGATGACGGCGATGGGCGGACCGTTGTCGATCCGACCCTGCGCCGCGAGTTTGGGCGCAATCTTTGCGATCCGCCCTGCGCCGCGATAGATTTCATTCAAGATTACGCCGCTGGGTGAGCCTGCGGGGCGAGGATTTCTTGAGGGATTCGCCACGGCCCGACAGGCTTGGGTTGGTCATGAAATATTTGTGCGCATTGAACGTCTCCTCGCCGGAGGCCGCTTTCATACGCATAGACGTGCCGTCAGGCAATAGTATCCAGCTTTGGTCGTTGTCCTTGAAATTGGCAATCATGATCTGGTCGAGCACCTGCTGATGCACCGTAGGGTTGATGATCGGGCACAGCGCCTCGACGCGGCGATCGAGATTGCGGGGCATCAAATCGGCCGAGGAAATGTAGACGGCGGCCTTCGGATGCGGCAAACCGTAGCCGTCGCCGAAACAATAAATGCGCCCGTGCTCAAGAAAGCGGCCGATAATCGATTTGACACGAATGTTCTCGGAAAGTCCAGGAACGCCCGGCCGCAAGCAGCAGATGCCGCGCACCACCAGGTCGACAGGCACGCCCGAGGCTGACGCTTGGTAGAGCGCTTCGATCATGACCGGGTCCACGAGTGCATTCATCTTCATCCAGATTGCGGCAGGCCGACCTGCTTTGACATGCGCAATCTCCGCCGCAATGTGTTCGAGGATGCGTTTCTTGATATTGATAGGAGATACCGACATGCGTTCCAGGTCGGCCGGTTCTGCATAGCCTGTGATGAAATTGAAGATACGGGCAACATCGCGCGCAATCGCGGGCTCTGCGGTGAAGAACGACAGATCGGTGTAGATGCGCGCGGTCACCGGGTGATAGTTGCCGGTGCCGACATGGACATATGAAGTAAGCGATCGCCGCTCCCGCCGTACCACCAGTGACAGCTTGGCGTGAGTTTTGAGCTCGATGAATCCGTAGACGACCTGGGCGCCCGCACGCTCGAGGTCGCGCGCCCAACGGATATTGGCCTCCTCGTCGAACCGTGCCTTGAGTTCGACCAGCGCGGTCACCGATTTGCCGGCTTCAGCGGCCTCGGCCAGCGCTTTCACGATTGGGCTGTCCTTGGAGGTACGATAGAGCGTCTGCTTGATGGCGACCACGTCCGGATCACGCGCCGCTTGCTGGAGGAATTGCACCACCACGTCGAACGATTCATAGGGGTGGTGGACAATCAGGTCCTTCTGGCGGATTGCCGCGAAACAATCGCCGGCTTGCTCGCGGATGCGCTCGGGAAACCTCGGATTATAGGGTACAAATTCGAGGTCCGGGCGATCAAGATTGGTGAGCTGCGATAGTTCGGCCAGCGCCAGCGTGCCGTCAACCAGAACCACCTCGTCATCGGCTGCCGACAAAGCGCGCTGCACAAAGCGCCGCAGTTCCGTCGGCATCGCGGCCTCCATCTCCAATCGGATGACCGACCCACGCCGCCGCCGTTTGAGAACACTTTCGAACAGCCGGACAAGATCTTCCGCTTCTTCCTCGATTTCGATGTCGGAATCACGGATGACCCGGAAAGCGCCATGCCCCTTCACGACATAGCCTGGGAACAAACGTTCAATGAACAGCGATGTCACCTGCTGCAGTGTAATCAGCCGCACCGCGGCGCTTCCTGGCGGCGATGGCAGCCTGATGAAGCGTTCGATCATTGATGGTACCCGGATCAGAGCGTTCATCGGTTTGCCGTCGCTCGCGCGGTCGAGTTGCAGCGCCAGCGAGAAACCAAGGTTGGGAATGAACGGGAACGGATGAGCGGGGTCGATGGCGAGCGGCGTCAGCAGCGGGAAGATGTTGTGGAGAAAATGATCGGCAAGCCAAGTGCGGTCTGCCTTCTTGAGCGAATCGATTTCAACCAGAAAGATATCCTTGGCGGCAAGCTCGCGGCGCAATTCGCTCCAGCACCTCTGCTGGTCGATGACGAGGGTCGATACCGCTTCCGCGATGCGGCTAAGCTGTTCGGCCGGCGTTAAACCGTCAGGACTGCGTGTAAGGATACCGGCGCGCATCTGACCTTTGAGGCCGCCGACGCGCACCATGAAGAATTCATCAAGATTACTGGCGGAAATCGATAGAAACCGTACCCGCTCCAGCAGTGGGTGGTTGGAATTACCAGCTTCTTCCAGGACACGGCGGTTGAAATGGAGCCAGGACAACTCTCTATTGATATAGCGGCTGCCTGCATCGGCCGATACCAGCGCCTCGGATGCGGCGTCGTTGTGATTTAATTCCGGCGCAGATTCGAACGGCAAAACAAAGGCTTGGGCGGCGTCAACCATAAATGCCTCAGGTTTATGGGCAGAATTTTGATCCTGCACCAAGACAATCCTATGACATAAGGGCTTCAATTCATATAAGCCTTGCTCGGCAGCGAATGTCAGGGGTTGCGACCGCGCAACATCTCGGCGGCCAATGCCCGGTTAACGGGACGCTTGAGCCGCATCGCCTCCTGGTCAAGTTCCGCCACTACGGCCTGCGCTGCCGCGAAGCTGCGTTCGATCCGGTGCACCAGAAATTCGATGAGCCGTTCGTCGACAACAAGCTGGCGATCGGTAAACAATTTGACCAGTATCGCCGCCAACAGGGCGTCGTCGGGCGGTTCGAGCGCCACCACCGGTAGCGCGCGCAGCCGTGATGCGAGGTCGGGAAGACTGATCGGCCACGTCACCGGCGCTTGCCGCGCCGTCAATAGAATATAGGCCGACTGTTCCTGGGCAAGATTGAGCAGGTGAAACAGCGCCGCTTCATTGAGTTCGCTGCGATCTGCATCCTCGATCGCCAACGCAGCACTCGAGAGTGCCTGCGGTACCGAGAAAGCATCGATGGCGTGGCTCGCAATCACGCGTCCACCGGCGGCCTTCGCCCAGATTGCCGCCAAATGGGTCTTGCCGGAGCCCTCTGGTCCGATCAACGCAATCGCGCGCGCTGGCCAATCGGTCCAGCGGTCGATCAACGCGAGCGCCGATTCGTTACCGCGTCCGCAGAGAAAATCCGCGCGATCGAAGCTCTCGCGATAGCCGAGCGCAAGGTTGAGCTGGCGCGGTGAAGCCGGATCGGAAGAGCTCATCATGAGTCCAGGCCGGAATAGAGCGAGATCGCAAGCACGCCTGCTGCCGCTAGGGTTTCAGTTCTGGCGCGCTCATATGCAGCACCCACTCGCGCACATAGAATCCGACCGAGGCAAGCGTCAAGGCCGCCACGATCGACATCACGATGTATTCGACCAGATTGAAAGCCACGCCGAACGCAAGTGACGCCAGTACAAGGCACGCGAACACAATCTGCGCAACCGTGTTGAGCTTGGAAACCAGCACCGGTCTGACTCGCATCGGCTTGCCGAGAAACCATGCCAGCATAATGCCGCCAATGATCAAAATATCCCGCGATACCACCAGGATGACGATCCAGCGCGGGATCGCCTCGGTTATACCCAGGGCAACGTAAATTGATACGATCAGCACCTTGTCGGCGAGCGGATCGAGATGGGCACCGAGGTCGCTGGTCATGCCTAGACGCTTGGCAAGAAAACCGTCGATCGCATCGCTCAAACCGGCGATAAGAAAGACCAGAAACGCGATCTGCATCTGGCGGGACGCGATCGCCCACACGACGACCGGCACCAGTAAAATGCGGCCAATGGTAATAAGATTGGGAAGGTTCAAGATGGCGACCCCGGATCTTCGGGCGCAGCAACTTTAATCAGCTCGACGGCATTGCCAAGGTAGGTTTTGCGAAATGGTTTTATACGGATTGCAGGGTGGGCAACGGCGCGAGCCATGCCCACCTGAAAAGTCCTGACGTGGACACGCGGAGTCTGCCATCGGGCTCGCCGAAGTCCGGACCCCGTTCGCTTGGCCCACCCTACCTCACCAACACCTCCCGATCACGGATTGAGAAGCGGAATGCTCTTGGGGTCCGGACTCTTCGGGATCGAATCGAGATAGGCGTAGATGTCCGCCAAATCGCCGTTCGACAGAATTTCTTCCCGATAGGGCGGCATCGCGCGATTGGTTGTTCGCACGAAGTTGGATAAGGCCTCAAACGGTATCGGATTGGGGGCGAGCTTCGGGCCGGTGATTCCCCCCTGTCCTTGATAGCCGTGGCATTGCCAGCAGCCGTGCTGAAGAAATGCCACCTTGCCCTTCTCCGCCGAGGCCGCAACTGCGCTTGCCTGGGTGAGTGCGAGGCCAGCGGCGAAAATCGCCAGCGCCGCGACAACGTTACGCGATTTCATCGCAAGTTCCTTACCGAGGTTGCGTCCACACGTCCACCAATGCGGGCTGACCCGATTTGACCACCTCGACGGCCTTCTTGAGCGTCGGGCCGAGCTCTGCCGGGTCCTTGATCGGGCCGGCGCTCCAGTAGCCCATCGATTTTGCGAGCGATGCATAATCGATGTCCGGGTTTTCGATGCTTGTGCCAATTGGGCTGCGATCCATGCCGAGCGCAGCGACGCGGTTGCGCCGGTTGGCGAGGCGCTGCACGTGCATAACTTCCTGATGGTAGCCGCGGTTGTTGTGCATGACGCTGAGGATCGGGATCTTGTGTCGCGCCGCGGTCCACAACACGCCCGGCGCGTACATCAGATCGCCGTCCGACTGGATATTGACCGAGAAACGCCCGCCGGTGTCGCGGTTGCCAAGCGCCGCGCCGATAGCGGCCGGCGCGCCGTAACCGACGCCGTAGCCGCCAGATGCACCGAGCCAGTTGTGATGCTTGTCCATCTTCCAGAGCCGGTTCGGCCAACCGCTGACATTGCCGGAGCTGGAAACCAGCGAATAATCGAGATCCTTGATTTGAGCGTAGATCTCCATCGACAGACGTGCGGTTGAGATTGGGCTCGCGTCCCACGCTAGCGCAGCAGCGGCCCTGGTGCGCTCGTGGGCCTCTCCCCACGCCTTCTTGAGATCAGCGCCGCGCTTTTCCAGCGCCGCCTTCCGGTCGCTGGGAACTGCGGCTTTCACGGCTTCTATCAGCGCCGGCAAGCTTGCTTCGGCGTCGCCGGCCATATCGACGTCGAGCGACTGGAAGCGCTGGAAATCCTGATAGTTCGACTTGGTGACGAGTCCCACCGAGCTGATGCCGATCAGCTTGGTTCCCGGCTTGATGACGGTCTCGTTGACGCCAACGCCGTCGAGTCCGTTGTCAACGAACCGGTTTACTGTCGCCCAGTAATCGGAAAGCTCGAGGCCGATGATGACATCGGCATTCGAGATCAGCGCTGCGCCACGCGCGTTTTGCTTGAGATAATGCGAGTTAGGGAAGTTCATGCGGCCGCCCTGGTCGATCACCGGCGCCTGGAGCGCCTCGGCGAGCTCGACCAGGAGCTTCACTCCGGCCGGCGTGCGGGCAGCGCGGTCGGCCACAATGACGGGACGCTCGGCATTGGCGAGCAAACGCGCCGCCTCTCTTATGGCATTGGCATCGGCCTGCGCGGGCGCCGTCGGTACATACTTCGGAATGTACAGGCTCTCACGCTCGTGCGCCTTGATCGGTTCCTGCTGGAGGCCAAGGTCGAGTGCAATCATCACCGGCTCATGCGGCGGCGTCATTGCAATCTTGTAGGCGCGGACCATCGACTGCGCAAAATGCTGCAGCGACACCGGTTGATCGTCCCATTTGGTGAAGTCGCGCACCAGGGCATTGATGTCCTGCGCCGAATGGAAGGTCGGCACGCCGGGTGCCCGATGAGCTGCATCGATGTCGTTACCGCCGATGCAAATGACGGGAACGCGGTCGCACCAGGCATTGTAGATAGCCATGGTGGCGTGTTGCAGGCCGACGGTGCCGTGACACAGCATCATCAGCGGCTTGCCCGTGACCTTGAAATAGCCGTGGCCCATGGCGACCGAGGACTCTTCATGGGTACAGGTGATGAATTCGGGCTTCGTATTGCCACCGTAATCGATCAGCGATTCATGAAGCGCGCGGAAGCTCGAAGCCGGGTTTGAGCAGACATAGGCGATGTCGAGCGTTTTGATAACGTCGACCATGAAATCCGATCCGTCGGGTCCTGTTGCCTTCGCCAGCTCCTTTGGGGTTCCGGTTTCGGCTGCTGCCATACGGATATCGGGCCGCAACGCAGACCGGGGCTGCGCCGGCGATCGGGTGGGCATGGCCGCAGCTTGCGCAGTGTCATGCGGCGATACAGCGGTCGCGGCACCCGTCAGAGCGACTCCTGCCATGAATCTGCGCCGGCTTACATCGGGCCCCTGTGCCGCCGAACCTTGTGGACGTTTGTCCCTTCGAGCCATGAGTTCCTCCTTCTGCGGGCCCCGTGCGGGGCCCGTGCGATCGATTCGTGCGCCGCTATACGCATCTTATGAAATACGCGGAATTCTACGTTACCATGACGGGCAGCTATGTCATCCGGGAATTTGGCCCGTTAGTCCAAGTCGTTAAGACCTCTTTGCGCCGGCCATCCGTCGCGTGCTCAGACGTCCATGTGACAATGCTGGATGCAGCCTGTGGCTCCGGGTATCACATCACTTCCGCGACGCATAGGCAGCGGCTCGACCCCGGAGAGGAACGACATGAACTTGCAAATTCGGCGTGTTGTAACAGGCCACAATGCCGAGGGGCGTGCGGTAGTGAAAATCGATGAGATCTGCCGCAACCTGATATCAACCCGCAAGGGCCAGCAATCCTGCGTGGTGTGGTCTACGGACACCGCTCCAGCCAACAACGACGCCGACGAAGATGCCTCGCGGCGCGCGGTCGGAACCACGCTTGCAGGCGGAACCGTGTTCCGAGTCGTGCGATACGACCCGGGCGTCGTGCCGCGCAACCATCGCACCGACTCGATCGATTATGCAGTCGTGCTCGCTGGCGAGATCGATATGGAACTCGACTGCAGCACGACAAGGCTGAGGGCCGGTGACGTGCTGGTGCAGCGCGGCACCATCCATAACTGGGTCAACCGCGGCACTGAGCCGTGCATCATCGCGTTCGTGCTGGTGGACGCCAAGCCGGTTGTGGTTGGTGACAGGAGGCTCGATGCGACCGGATAACCCGACCCGTCCCAGTACTCAGTGCGTCCATGGCGTGCGGCGCGAATATGCGAAATTGTCGGCATAGGCCATGATGTGCCGTCTCGAAGGGCTGGGTTCGAACACCTGATAGGCAATTCCGTGATGCTCGCAATACGCGATGGCCTCATCCTTGGAGGCAAACCGCAGCCGCACCTGCTGCCGCGTGTCAGGCGAACTGGTCCAGCCCATGAGCGGCTCGACTGTCTTGGGCGCAGCCTGTTCGAACTCGAGCACCCATAATTTGGTCGTGGCGGTGCCGGACTGCATTGCGGTCTTTGCGGGCTTGTAAATGCGGGCAGTGGTCATGACCGGCGGCGCCTCGTGGAGGAAAATCTTGCGGCGTTTGGCTTGGCATACAGGAACCGGCCGGGTGGTCAAGGGCGGCGCAACCGGTTGCGCCGTACGGCTGGCTGCCAATGAAGTACCTTGCGGGATCGGGCAAACACGGAGCGCCAACGTATGACGAGAAGGGAAATCGAACTCGCGTTCAGGCAGATGGGCGATCCTGGCACCTTTCGCGTGCGCCTGTTTCTTGACAACCGCACGACGGTCCTCGCGCACGAGTGGGATTTCGTTGACGAGGGCGACGGACTGCTGCGCGTCGTGAGCCGCGGCCGTCAAGCCACGATTGACGTCAATCGCATCGTTGTCATCGAGCGGGTGCCGCTGCCGTCGTGATGGGCGAGGCCCCTCTTAATGCCGCTCCACCACCACCACCCTTCCCCTGTCCACGGCGAGCGCCAGTTGGCCGCGCTTGAGCGCGATCGCCTGATCACCGAACATATCCCGGCGCCATCCGCGCAGCGCGGGCACGTTGGCGCGATCGTCAAGCGCGATGCGTTCGAGGTCCTCAACAGTCGCAATCACCTTGGCGGCGACTCCATGCTGCTCGGACGTCATGCGCAACAGCACTTTGAGAAGTTCGACTGTGGCGCTGCCGTTGATACCTTGACGGGGCTTGGCGAGCCGGGGCAGCTCGGAAGGATTCCGCGCCAGCCCGCGCTTGACAGCCTCGATTATCTCCGCGCCCCACTTGGAACGTTCAAACCCCCGCGGCAGCGAGCGCAGCGATGCAAGCCGCTCCGGTGTAGTGGGGGCGTGAGTTGCTATGTCGCCGATAGCTTCGTCCTTGAGCACGCGGCCACGCGGCACATCGCGCGACTGCGCCTCGCGTTCACGCCAGGCCGCGACCTCGATCAGGACGCTCAGCTCCTTCGGTTTGCGCACGCGGGTCTTGAGCCGCTCCCATGCGGTCTCCGGCTCGGCCCGATAGGTGTCAGGCGAAGTCAGGACCTCCATCTCTTCGCCGACCCAGTCGTTGCGGCCGCGTTGTTCCAGGTCGGCAGAAAGCGAGAGGAACACCTCACGCAAATGCGTCACATCGGAAATCGCATAGCTGATTTGTGCAGCCGACAATGGCCGGCGCGACCAGTCGGTGAAGCGATGTGATTTGTCGAGGACGTCGCCGGTAATCCGGTGCACCAGCTGATCGTACGAAATGGAATCGCCGTAGCCGAGCACCATGGCGGCGATCTGGGTGTCGAAGATCGGACGCGGGATGAGCTTGGCCTGATGCCAGACGATTTCGATGTCCTGGCGCGCCGCGTGGAAGACCTTGAGCACACGCTCGTTCGCCATCAGTTCGAAAAATGGTGCCAGATTCAATTCCGGCGCAAGCGCATCGATCACGATGGCCTCGTCCGAGGTTGCCATCTGGGCGACACACAGCAATGGGTAGTAGGTGGTCTCGCGCAGGAATTCGGTATCGACGGTAACGAAGGTGTGGCGTGACATTCGCGTGCATGCCGCCGCGAGATCGGCTGTCGTGGTAACCAAGTTCATTCCCCATCCTTACCGGAGTCGACCGGCGCTGTCGCGGATGGAAAAGGCGGCACGCCTGCGTTAAATCGCTGGCGGACCGGTTCGATGCTCTGGCATGCTTGGCGCGACTGTTATGTAGGTGATACTCGTTATCCCTACCATTTCTCTACAGTTTGTCGATCATTCCTCTCCTGCAAGTTGCAGCCTGGCGACCGCGGACGTGATCGCCACAAGGGTCGCGGGTGTCGTCGCCCGGACATTCTACGGTTTACTGTCGTGTCAGCCGATTTGAGGACCCTCGTCGTGGTGCGACGTGCCTTCAGGGTGCGACGGCACACTTGTGGATAAGATCGGTGAGAATTGCGGGAATAGCCAGGAAAAATCGCAGCGGCCTGAAGCCTTTAAGGCTCAGCCGCTTCTTACTTTCGGCATGTGAATGAACGCCCACGGCGACGGCATCGGTGCGACCGGCACTTCGATGACGGTCGGTCCGTTGCGGCGCGCAATCCCGCGCCGCAACGCTGCGCGCAGCCCCGCCGGGTCCTTGGCGCGCTCGGCTGCCGCGCCGAAGCTTTCGGCAAATCGCAAAAAATCTGGATTGGCAAGATCGCAGGCAATCAGGCGGTTCCCATATTGCTCGGCTTGGATGCGGCGTACATTGCCGAAGGCGCCATCGCTGAATACGACGGCGATAAGCGGAATTTTGTGGCAGACCGCGGTCGCCAGCTCATTTGCGGTGAACATGAAGCCGCCGTCGCCCGAGATCGCAACGACCGGCACTTCGGGTCGCGCATGCTGCGCGCCGAGGGCGGTCGCATAGCCCCAGCCGAGATTGTCCTGATAGCCGGGCGACAGAAACGTGCGCGGCCGGTAGACCGGGAAAACCAGGCGGGCGGCGAAGCCGATCTGGGTGACCTCATCGACCAGAATGCCCTCCTCCGGCAATTCGGCCCGGATGGCGTCGAGAAAGGCACGTTGGGGGGCAAGCTTATCAAGGCGCGCGTCCCAGCGTGCGTGGCGCTCCCGCATTTCCTCGTTGCGCGAGGGCCGTTTGGCGTTATGGGCCGGCAATATGTCGAGGAGCCGTCGCAGAATGGGCGCCACGTCGCTGATCAGGGCGATCGTCGGCCGGTGGACCCGTCCAGGCTCCTCGGGGTCGGAATCGACCCGGATCACGGCGAGCCGGTCGTCGATCCCCCAGTGCTGAAATGGATAGAACATCCGCGTGCCGACGCCGAGCACCACGTCGGCCTCCCCCCACAACTCGCGGCCGAGGGGCAGCGTTACGCTGAGGGGATTGCGGCTATCGAGCACGCCGCGGCCCCGCCGATAACCGAGCACCGGAGCCTGGAGCATGCCGGCGAGCGCCGTCACCTCGGCGGATGCCGCTTGTGCACCGCCGCCGCAGATGATCATCGGCCGTTTGGCGGCGCCCAGCGTTTTCGCAGCAGCCAGGACCGCATCCTCGTCGACCGCGCGCTTGTCCGCCGCTATCGGCGCCTGTGGCGCTCCCGCGCCGGGCCGGCCCCACATGTCGATGGCGCATTCCAGCACAGCCGGACCGCGACGCCCGGTGAACATCGCGGCGACGGCCTGCGCCACCAACCCGGAGGCCTCGCCCGGCGCCTTGATCCGGGCCGAAAAATCGACCAGTCGTGCGATGATACCGGCCTGGTCGCGGATTTCGTGCAGATGTCCCAGTCCGCGGCCAATATCGGTCTCTGGGATTTGGCCGATCAGCCCGAGCACAGGCGCATTCATCGCATAGGCGGTGAGCAGCGCCGCGCCGGTGTTGAGGAGACCCGGGCCGGGGACGACCGCATAGGCCGCCGGACGACCGGTAGCGATCGCCGCACCCAATGCCATGTAGCCGGCGCCCTGCTCATGACGCGGGTGTACCACGCCGATGCGATCGGATGCCCGGAACAGCGCATCGAACAGATGGTCGTTGTGGATGCCGGGCAGGGCGTAAAGCGTCTTGATGCCATGGGTGATGAGCGAGGCGACAACAGCCTCCGCCGTGGTCACTGGGTCCATTGGGGGTTACCTCGGATGGTTTTTCGCGGCAGATGTGCAGATCGAGCCGCCGCTGTCGAGAGGCCGCGCCGTAGGGTGTTGCAATGCCTGCCACGTCGGGTATTACCAGCGCCACAAACTCTAGAGCTTGTCATGTCCCGCGAAAGCGGGGCATCCAACAACCGCGTCCTTTGCAAATTCGCTCATGAGTTCAATGGCAAGCGGGGTGGTTATTGGATCGCCCGCTTTCGCGGACGATGACAATCGTTCGGGTATCTCCGAGGACTAGATGCACCGTTATCGTACCCATACCTGCGGCGAGCTGCGCGTCGAGCATATTGGTTCCACCGTTCGGCTGTCGGGCTGGTGTCATCGCATCCGCGACCATGGCGGCTTGCTCTTCATCGATCTGCGTGACCACTACGGAATCACGCAGATCGTCGCCGATCCCGACTCGCCCGCCTTCAGGACCGCCGAAAAAATGCGATCCGAATGGGTTGTCCGGGTCGATGGGCTCGCGCGGCGGCGTCCGGCCGGCACCGACAATCCGGACATGCCGACCGGCGAAGTCGAGGTGTTTGTCAAGGACATCGAGGTGCTCGGGCCAGCCGCTGAACTGCCAATGCCAGTGTTCGGCGACCAGGAATACCCAGAGGAGATTCGCCTCAAGTACCGCTTCCTGGACCTGCGGCGCGAGCGCCTGCACCGCAACGTCATGAAGCGCGGTGCGGTCATCGATTCACTGCGACGGCGAATGAAGGAGCAGGGCTTCTTCGAATTCCAGACCCCGATTCTGACGGCGTCGAGTCCGGAAGGCGCGCGGGATTTCCTGGTGCCGTCGCGGCTTCACCCCGGCAAGTTCTATGCGCTGCCGCAGGCGCCGCAGCAGTTCAAGCAACTCGTCATCATTTCGGGCTTCGACCGCTACTTCCAGATCGCACCATGCTTCCGCGACGAGGACGCGCGGGCAGATCGCTCACCGGGCGAGTTCTACCAGCTCGACATCGAGATGAGCTTCGCGACGCAGGAAGATGTGTTCGCCGCGGTCGAGCCGGTGCTGCGCGGCGTGTTCGAGGAATTCGGCGAAGGCAAGCCGGTGACGCAGACGTTTCCGCGTATACCCTATGCAGAGGCGGTGCGCGGCTATGGATCCGACAAACCGGACTTGCGCAATCCCATCAAGATGCAGGATGTCACCGCGCATTTCCGCGACTCCGGCTTCAAGGTGTTTGCCGGAATGATCGCAGCAGATCCGGCCGTCGAGGTGTGGGCGATCCCCGCGCCCAAGGGCGGCAACCGTGCCTTTTGCGATCGCATGAATTCCTGGGCGCAGGGCGAGGGTCAGCCGGGACTCGGTTACATTTTCTGGCGTGAGGGAGAGGAGAGCGGCGTCGGGCCGCTCGCTAAGAATATCGGCATCGAGCGCACCGAGAAGATTCGCAATCAGCTCGGTCTGGGAGTTGGCGACGCAGCGTTCTTCGTCGCCGGCAAGCCCAAGGATTTCGTCAAGTTCGCTGGCCCCGCCCGCGCCAAGGTGGGTAATGCTCTCGACTTGATCGACAGTGGTCGCTTTGAGTTCTGCTGGATCGTCGATTTTCCGATGTACGAATGGAACGAGGAGGAGAAAAAAATCGACTTCTCCCACAATCCGTTCTCGATGCCGAACCTGACGCCGGAGGAATTCTTGGCGCTCGATCCCAATGACACTGAGAAAATCCTCAGCCTCAGGGCAATCCAATACGACATCGTTTGCAACGGCGTCGAGCTGTCGTCGGGTGCGATCCGCAATCACCGTCCCGACGTGATGAAGAAGGCGTTCGCGATCGCCGGCTACGACGAAAGCGTGCTGGAGCAGAAGTTCGGCGGCATGCTGCGGGCCCTATCACTTGGTGCCCCGCCGCACGGCGGCATTGCGCCCGGCGTTGACCGCATCGTGATGCTGTTATGCGGCGAAGAGAATTTGCGCGAGGTGGTGCTGTTCCCGATGAATCAGAAGGCCGAGGACCTGCTGATGGGCGCGCCATCCGAGGTGACGCAAAAGCAGCTGCGCGAACTGCACATCAGGTTGAATCTGCCGAAGTAGGGCTGCCGGCCGGGTTAGCGGCGAGGAGCGTCGTGGCGTGCCTAGCCGGACAATGACGCCACGGTGTTTTGAAATTTATGCGGCATAAAATCAAACATTTTATACGGCATAAAAGAAACGCCCCACTCTTCGCGGCGGGGCGGAAAGGGGCTTCTCGTGTAGAAGGTAGTTCCGGCCGATTTAAGCCCGGTTCGCAAGTGCGCTGCCTGGCTTTGAGGGGAGACGGCGCACCTGCCTGGCGCGTTCCGCGCCCTGTCAGCGATGAGGGCGGCGGCTCGCAGTGCGCGTCACTGGCGCACTCGCGGTTTGCGGGCACGCGCCCCAGGCACCAAAACCGAGATCGCGCCCCTGCGAGTGACCGGGCGTAAAGCACTGATTTCCGGCCTTTGTCGGTCCATAATTGTCGATAGCGCTCGCCGGTGTAGATGCCAATGAAGCCACGAACGCCGTCACTGCCGCTGCAGTAATCAAGAGATGTCGCATTAGGTTTCTCCCTAGGAGTTTTCAGCCTCTACATGCTCCAGGTTGTTTTGCCACCTGGTTGCATGGCATTGCATAACTTTTACACTTCATAAAGTATCGAAAATTTATGCTTTCGCAACAATAAATTTATGAACGCCAATTTATGTTCATGAACGCAGATTTTGATCGCGCTGTTGATCGGAGTCGCACAGGCCGGTAGTGCTGCCAGACGGGGCATCGCCTGACAACAGTCGCGCCGACGGCTGTCAATGGCTTCCAGGACCGGTGCCTGCTACCGACTTCAACGCTGCGTTTGACCCGGTTCTCAGGCCGCACACATGAATGCGCGGGCTACGTCTTTCCGTTAAGACCCAGACGCTCTGCGGCCGCGCTTCGCTTGAGCCAGAAGCGTCCACGCCCGGCTCCAATCAGCATTCTGAGCGCGCTGCCGTAATTGGCGGGGGCGGCCTGTACCGCAGCGCGCAGGCAGGCGATGCCTTCATCCAGCTGCCCGAGTTCGATCAGGCAATAGCCGAGGTTCATGCGGGCGCGGTGGTGCACGGGGTCGCGCTCGAGCACGCGCCGGAAGCGTTCGGCCGCGCGCGCGAAGTCGCCTTCATACTGCAGGGCAATGCCGAAGCCGACCAGGGCGTCCGCATTGCCC
>DATGCX010000029.1:0-6023 GCA_035311445.1 Xanthobacteraceae bacterium
CCGCAAGTTCTTCTTGGCGCCGATAATGGCAATCGCTTCCTGACTCGCTTCGGGTGCGATGATGACTTCGGTGAAAATTTCCGTGATGGCGCGGGCAGCGTCGGCATCGAGTGGCCGGTTCAATGCGATGATACCGCCGAACGCCGAGACGGGATCGCAGGCAAGTGCCTTGCGATAGGCATCGAGGAGATTTGCGCCCTCCGCGACCCCGCATGGATTGGCGTGTTTGACGATGGCACAGGCGGCGGTGCGGACGGGATCGAATTCGGCCACGCATTCGTAGGCCGCGTCAGTATCGTTGATATTGTTGTACGACAGCTGCTTGCCCTGAGCCTGCCGGCTGCTGGCGACCCCTGCCCGGGTGCTCGGCGTTCGATAAAAAGCCGCGGTTTGGTGCGGATTCTCCCCATAGCGCAGCGCTTGTACAAGACGGCCCCCGAAGGCACGAAAATCCGGCGCGTCGTCATCGAGTTCGCTCGCAAACCAGTTCGAAATCGCGGCGTCGTAGGCGGCGCTCCTGGCGTAGGCCTTGGCGGCCAGCCGTCGGCGCAACGCCTGCGACGTCATTCCCTGGTAGGCCGACAACTCGGCGATCAGAACCGCATAGTCGTCGGGCTCGACAATCACCGTAACATCGGCATGGTTCTTGGCGGCGGACCGGATCATGGCGGGGCCGCCGATATCGATATTCTCGATACAATCCTCGAAGCTTGCGCCCTTCGCTACCATTGCCTCAAAGGGGTAGAGATTCACTACGACGAGGTCGACCGGCAAAATGTGATGATGCTGCATGGTGCGGACATGCGCAGCATTTTCGCGGATCGCCAGCAAGCCGCCATGGATCTTCGGATGCAGGGTCTTGACCCGACCGTCCATCATTTCCGGGAAGCCGGTGAGGTCTGACACGTCGCGCACCTTGAGGCCCGCACCGGCGAGCGCCTGCGCTGTACCGCCGGTAGAAACCAGTTCGATGCCGAAGTCCTCCAATCGCCGCGCGAACTCCACCAGTCCGGTCTTGTCAGATACCGAAAGAATGGCGCGGGAAACATGGCGCAAATGTTCTGGCATGCTTTGTACCAAGTGCGCGTTCGCGGTTAGCAGAATTGTCCGCAACTTGCCATCGGGCTTTCCGCGGGCCGTGTATGAAAGGCGCTAGTGCGGATCACGTCACAGCAAGTTGGCGCACATGGCTCAAGGTCCAGTGCACGCGTTGGTTTCCTCGTGCCTGACCATATATCACGACCTGCGTGGTGCGACGTGGTCCGTCCTGGCCTGCCAAATAGACGCTTTCTTCCACGACCACCACGTCTTCGTGGGTATCTAGGTTCCAAACGTCCCGGTTCGGCAGAAGCAGCACCACGCCGTGCCCGTCCGTCAGCCGGCTTGCACGGATAGCGGGATGGAGATGGAAACGAACCGCAAAGTAATCCTCGGCGTCCGCTGACAGCGTGGTTCCGTTCGCAGGCAGGAAAACGTCTTCGCCCTCGAGCTTATTGCCATCCGCCGAAAGCGATACGAAGCGTTCGTGAATGATGTCAAAACGTTCCGCATAGCCGTCATGGGTGGCACGCAGCACCATCGCCCGGCCGCCGTTGTCTCGAGAGACTGTGACGTGACGGGGACCATCGACAATCGGAACGCCAAACACGCGTCTGAATACAGCAGAGTCGAGAAAATGACATGACGACGAGTCATTGAACGTTACGGTAGAATGCGCGGCTGTAGCACGCGCGACTTGCCGCCAATTTTCGCGCCCCGCCGCTGGCATGCCACAGTTCACGATGATGCGCTGCTGCCGGCTTGAGAATTCGAAAGCGAGGCAACCCGCATGACCATCGGCGCTTACCTCCAGGGGAGGCGGACTGCCGGTATCCATCAACAACGTGCTGGCGCCGGCTTCAAGGCGCTGGTACCCGGAATAAGGGGCGTTGGCGACCGGAGTGCCGCGGGCGTCGTCGTAGGCGAGAACCGTCGCCAGGAGGTCAGGCGGTGTCGGGCCCATGCCGTTGAAAAGCATGAATGCTCCGTCAGCGTGGCGGAAGAACCGCAGCATCGGCATCATCCGGTCAACTGCATTGATAAGTGCCGAAGGTGGGACCACATTGCGCGCCGAAAAGGCCTGGCTGAGAGGCAACAGATCAAGCAGGATTTCAACAATCACCCCAGGATTGCGGCTGATATGGCCGCCATCGGGCAAGATCTGGCGCTCCAATTCGCTGACTAAACGTCGAGTCGTTGCGCGCAGATGGCGAATCTGCTTGGCCATGCAGAGCGCCGCGTAGGTCAGCGCTATTCGCGCGCGAAGCCGCGGCACACCGTCTCGCGTATCATTCACGGTCGCTCGTAAAAAACGAACTTGCCTTGTGAGGTTACGCAGCAATCGCCGATAGAACCGCAAATCGGCATCGTCGAGAATGAGCGTAGCCTGGCTGAGCCACGATATGATCCGGCGCGACACGATTTCGGGTTGCCAACCGATCGGGTGCCATGAACCTTGTATCGCGATCCATTCATCGACGAGCGCGCGGGCGCTGGCGCGGGTTATGGTCGAATTGGCACCCCGCAGATGACGCAACCAGCCGAACCCGAGCAGGATTTCGGCCCATTCCTCGGTGGGAGGTTCCATTTCGAATGGCGAGCGGCCATCGCAGACGACGATCTTTCCAGCAAATGCGAACCGCCCACCATAGATTTCACTGGCTCGGGTAGGATCAGCCGTGCGCAATTCCTGCGGTGCAATGACGAGTCGTTCGCCGCCCCCGAGCCAATAGATCAATGCCATCACGGGATGAACTATCGCTCGCCCTTTAAGGACGTTGAACCTGCGTCGAAGCGCCAGCCAGCACAGGCGGGAGCGGTCCGCGATGAGTGCGCGGGACATTAAGACTGGCCCCTCGTCGTCACAGGCACTTGCTCCGCTATACCATTTGAGAACATAACGAAGCGTAAGCGCAGGATAAATGTGCGCAAACGCCGCCCGTTTTCTGGATTTATTGTGATCTTCCCGGTGTGAATCGTCGGACTCGCGATTGATTTAGACCCGTTCGAGGCGGGCGGCAAAGAATCCGTCGAGCCCACACATGCGGGAGTCCGCGTCAGGCCAATGGCAAGGCAGGGTGCGCAGCTCGCCGCGCGGCGTGACGAATTCCGCAATGCCCGGCAAATCGGCGGCGGTGATTGGTATCGGGCGCACGCGCCGGTCCTGTTCGACCGTTGCGGAAACGATATTCTCACCTTCTTCGGGTTCCAACGAACACGTGCAATACACGATAGTGCCGCCTGGTCTGGTCAGTTCAATAGCGCGGGCGAGAAGGCGCCTCTGGATTGCCGACAGAACTGCGATATCGCCCGGTGCCTTGCGCCACGGAATATCCGGATGCCGTCGGATGGTGCCAGTGGAAGTGCACGGTGCGTCAATCAGCACCGCATCAAAGGTTGCGGTCGCAGGATCGGGCTTCCAGTCCTCCGCGGTCGCGACGACCGTCGTCGCCTCAAGACCGGTGCGAGAGAGGTTCTCCCGCAACCGCGCCATGCGGCTAGCCGACCGGTCGATGGCGGTCACTGACGCGCCGCAGGATGCCAGTTGCGCGGTCTTTCCACCCGGCGCCGCACACAGGTCGGCGACGGAACACCCCTGCAGATCGCCGAAAAGTCGCACCGGCAAGGCCGCAGCAGCATCCTGGATCCACCAGTTTCCCTCGGCATAACCCGGCAGAGCAGATATTGGCCCATGCGCAATCAGCCGTACGGAGCCGGTCGGCAACTTGCGACCGCCTAACCATTCCGCCCACGCTTCCGGATCGGATTTGACCGTGACGTCCAGTGGCGGTTCGAGGCTGTGGGTGTGGGCGATGGCGCGTGCCGTTCGTTCGCCATAGGTGTTCACCCACCGGTTAAACAGCCACTCGGGTGTATCGAGATGAAGCCAGTCAAGCCCTGCCAACTGTTCGGCTCTGGCACTTGCAATCCGCCGCATTACGGCGTTGACGAGACCCGCATAGCGGCCAAGCCGGCGATCCCTCTGAACCAGTCGCACGGAAAGATCGACGGCCGCATGATTGGGAATGTCAAGAAAAAGAAGCTGGGCGGCTCCGATCAGGAGCGCACTTTCGACTTGCGGGGCATCCTTCGGCAGACCCCGGTCCAGCATACAGCCAATCAATCGGCGCAAGGTTCCGAGACGCCGCAACACGGTGGCCACGATTCGCCGCGCCAGCGCCCGATCGCGTTCAGAAAGCTCCCGCAGGCCCGCTTTGGCGTGTTTGCCGTCCAGTTGCTCGTCCAACGGTCGGTTGTATCGCAGCACTCCGTCCAACAGGCTCGCTGCGGCGAGCCGTGCCGCAAAACCCTGTGGATGACGCGAGACGGCATCGGCCTTGGTCATATTGAGAGGAGGCAACTATTTGATTGGTGGCGGTTTGCAACGGCAGATACAGTTTGTTTGCTCAGTCCCGCGGATACCGGTTAAATGGGGGCCGTGTAAGGCATTTCAACAATGCGCCTAGTGCCTTGACGCACATTCAAAGATTCACTTATGACAGAGAATGCTTGCATGGTTGTGACTGAAAAAAGGCCGCCAAATTCCGCATCGCACATCGGTGACGCTGGATCGAGCCCAGCGGACAGATCAAACAAACGCCTGTCTCCGACCGCCCAAAGGGCGCTTGCCGAGGCGCAAGGCCGACGTGCCGAAATCGACCGCAGATCCAAGGAACAGCCTGCGGAACTGCGCGGACGTGATGGGCCAGATCCCGCCCGCTACGGCGACTGGGAAGTCAACGGCATCGCCAGCGACTTTTGATGCGTCCGGATCCGACCGCATTCACACGTAATCAGAGTTTAGCGCGCTCAGACTCCCTTATAACGGGGGTTCGGTTTCTACAAATTTGCTGCGACTTTACCCTTCTCGGCTTGCGGTCGGGCGAAGGGCCTTGCCGGGAGGCTTGTGAGAAGGCCGCGCGCTCACCGCAGGCCGGAAGAGGGAGCCGTCATGCTTTGGCGTGCTCCCTGCGGTTCTGTCGATTGTGGACGAGGTCATCGACGACCGCCGGCTCCGCCAGCGTTGAGGTGTCGCCCAGGTTCTCGAATTGGTCCTCTGCGATCTTGCGCAGAATGCGGCGCATGATCTTGCCGGATCGGGTCTTGGGCAGGCTGGGCGAGAACTGTATCAGGTCGGGCGAGGCGATCGGCCCAATTTCCTTGCGCACCCAGGCAATCAGTTCCCGCCGCAGTTCCTCGGTGGGCTGCTCCCCGGCCATCAGGGTGACATACGCATAAATGCCCTGCCCCTTGATGTCGTGCGGATATCCCACAACGGCTGCTTCCGAGACCTTGGGGTGCGCGACCAGGGCGGATTCGACTTCGGCAGTCCCCAGCCGATGGCCGGCTACGTTGATGACGTCATCGACCCGACCCGTAATCCAGTAATATCCGTCGGCATCGCGCCGACAGCCGTCACCGGTGAAATATTTTCCCGGATATGCAGTGAAGTAGGTCTGCACAAAACGCTCATGATCGCCGTAGACGGTGCGCATCTGTCCGGGCCAGGAATCGGCGATGCACAGATTTCCCTCGGCCGCGCCCTGCTGCACCCTGCCCTCCGCATCAACGATCTCCGGCTGCACACCGAAGAATGGCCGTGTCGCCGAGCCGGGCTTGAGCCTAGTGGCACCCGGCAACGGCGTGATGAGGATGCCGCCGGTTTCGGTCTGCCACCATGTATCGACAATTGGGCAACGGCGATCCCCGACGACGCGGTGGTACCACTCCCAGGCCTCTGGATTGATCGGCTCTCCAACGGTCCCGAGCAGCCGCAAGCTCGCGCGCGAAGTCTTCTTTACCGGCGCATCTCCGCCCTGCATGAGGGCCCGGATCGCGGTCGGCGCTGTGTACAGGATGTTGACCTTGTGCTTATCAGCGACCTCCCAGAATCGTGAAGTACTGGGATAGTTCGGCACCCCCTCGAACATCAGCGTGGTGGCGCCGTTCGCCAGTGGTCCGTAAACGATATAGCTGTGGCCTGT
>DATGCX010000030.1:0-25745 GCA_035311445.1 Xanthobacteraceae bacterium
TCGGACGGGTCGTATCGATCCTGGAGCGAGTAGAGGCGGAGGTTAAGGAAAGCTGGCTCGGCGAATTCGGATCGACCTTGCAGTAAGGACGGTTCTCCGGCCTCTCTCCATTGTCGCAGTGCGATCGATCGCGGATGTGTCTGGTTGACTTTGTGGTGGGCCCGCCATAAGCCTGCTGCGCTCTCATATGAGCCATCAATGATCCGCCGCCCGGTTCAATGAAGCCGGAGGCCAACGTCCGACAGCGCTGTGCGCCCTCGGGCGAAGTGGGTGTTTTGGATGTTCGAGGGGCTGTCGAACAAGCTCTCCGGTATTCTCGACCGGTTGACGCGGCGTGGTGCCCTCACCGCTGCCGACGTCGACGCGGCATCGCGGGAAGTTCGCCGCGCGCTGCTTGAAGCCGATGTCGCGCTCGACGTAGTGCGCGAGTTCGTTGGAAAGCTGCGGGAGCGTGCGGTTGGCGTCGAGGTGGTAAAATCCGTGACGCCCGGCCAGATGGTGGTGAAGATCGTTCACGATCAGCTTGTTGAGACGCTCGGAGTTACCGCCGACCCGATTGATCTTAACGCGCCGGCGCCAGTTCCAATCATGTTGGTGGGGCTGCAGGGTTCCGGCAAGACGACCACGGCCGCCAAAATTGCCCGACGCCTCAATGAAAATATGCGGCGCAAGACCCTGATGGCGTCGCTCGATACGCGCCGACCGGCCGCGATGGAACAGCTGGCTGTGCTGGGGCAGCAGATTGGCATCAACACGCTGCAGATCGTTTCGGGACAAACGCCGGTACAGATCGCGCGGCGCGCCATCGAGGCCGCCCGCTTCGGCGGTTATGACGTGGTGCTGCTTGATACTGCCGGCCGGACCACACTCGATAAGGCCATGATGACCGAGGCCGCTGACGTGAAAGCGGCGGCCGACCCGCACGAAGTGCTGCTGGTGGCCGACAGCCTCACGGGCCAGGACGCCGTCAATCTGGCGCGCGCGTTTAACCAGCGGGTCGGCCTTACCGGCATCGTGCTCACGAGAGTCGATGGCGATGGGCGCGGCGGCGCGGCGCTATCCATGCGGGCCGTCACCGGTAAACCGATCAAGCTCATCGGTACCGGCGAAAAGCTCGATGCGCTGGAAGATTTCCATCCCGCCCGTATCGCTGACCGCATCCTCGGCATGGGCGATATCGTTTCATTGGTGGAGAAAGCTGCGGCCACTATCGACGCCGAAAAGGCCATGCGAACCGCAGAACGGATGCGCAAGGGCGCGTTCGACCTCAACGATCTGCGCGAGCAGCTCGAGCAGATGCAGAAGATGGGCGGCCTGGGCGGGCTAATGGGCATGCTTCCGGGCATTGCCAAGATCAAGAACCAGATCGCTGCCGCGAACCTTGACGACAAAATCCTCAAGCGTCAGGTCGCCATCATCCAGTCGATGACAGCCAACGAGCGGCGGCACCCGGATGTGCTCAAGGCGAGCCGCAAGAGGCGCGTCGCCGCTGGGTCCGGCACCAAGGTCGAGGAAATCAACAAACTGTTGAAAATGCACCGGGGTATGTCCGACATGATGAAGGCCATGGGCGGCGCCAAGCGCGGTCCGCTCGCCGGTCTCGCCAATGCGCTCGGAATGGGCGCCGGCATGCCGAGCCCGGAGGAAATGGCAAGGCTTGCCGAAAAGATGCCTGGTGGTGCGCCGGGCCGATTGCCGGATATGCCGAATCTACCGCCCGGAATGCCTGGACCTCAGCAATTTCCCGGCGCACCGGGTGCGCTACCGGGACTTGGCAGCCCGAAAGGCCCGCGACTGCCGGGTCTTGGCGGCTTTCCGGGCTTCGGCAAGAAGAAATAATGACGTTGCTTCAATAGTTAAGAAAGGACGCCAAATGTCTCTGAAGATCCGGATGGCCCGCGCCGGCACCAAGAAGCGGCCCGTCTATCACATCGTGGTGGCAGACAGCCGCTCCCCGCGCGATGGTCGTTTCATCGAGCGGCTCGGCTATTTCAATCCGCTGCTGCCGAAGGACAACGCGGATCGGCTTAAATTCGACATCGAGAAGGCCAAGAGCTGGCTTGCAAAAGGTGCAACGCCGTCCGACCGCATCCTGCGTTTCCTCGACGCCGCCGGCGTGCGCAAGCGCCCCGCGCGCAACAATCCCGAGCGGGCGCTTCCACGCAAAGAGCGCAAGGCGCGAGCCGAAGCTGCCGCCAAGGCGGCCGCTTCGGCTCCGAAGCCCGCACCAAAGCCAGCGGCCTAGCTGAGCGCGGCCGCGGGGTTCGCCCTTGAGGCGTTTGGCGCGAAACGCTCAGCACGAGCAAGGAGGCATGGGCAAAAGACCCAAACCGGTTTCGCCTCCCGCGGCACCCATAGGGACCCCTGGCGTGCCGATGAAAAATCGCATCTGCGTCGCCAGAATTGGAGGCGCGCATGGGACGCGGGGCGAAGTCCGGCTGTGGCCATTCACAGCCCCCGCAGAGGCGGTCAAGGCCTATGGCCCACTGGAAACGGCGGACAGAACGTGCGCATTTGAAATCGAAACGCTGAGACCGGCCAAGGATTTTTTCGTCGCCCGCCTTAAGGGCGTAACAGACCGGACCGCCGCCGAACGGCTCTGCAACACCGAACTCTATGTACCGCGCGATCGGCTCCCTCCGCCGGCGCCGGATGAATTCTATCACGCGGACCTGATCGGGCTTGAAGCACTGGATGCGGCCGGCGAGGTCATCGGCGTCGTTATCGCGGTTCATAATTTTGGCGCTGGCGATCTGTTGGAGATCGCGCCCGCTGCTGGTGGGGAAACCGTGATGCTGCCATTTTCGACAAGCACCGTCCCGAGCATAGAGATCGCAACGGGGCGTATTATCGTCGATCTGCCGAAGGGGCTGCTTGCACCGGATTCGCCGGAAGCCGGGGCGCCCTGCTCCGTTCCTGGCGGAGGCGGGAATACCGATCGATAACCCATGTGGCGCGCCACGGTTCTCACCATCTTTCCCGAACTCTTTCCGGGGCCGCTCGGCGCCAGCCTTGCCGGAAAAGCAAGCGCTAATGGCCTTTGGTCACTTGCGACCATCGATATCCGCGCTTTTGCCACCGACAAACACCGCACCGTTGACGATACCCCGGCCGGCGGGGGGCCCGGCATGATCATGAAGGCGGATGTGCTCGGCCGCGCGATCGATTCGACGGCTGATGATCGCCCGCGCCTGCTGATGTCGCCGCGCGGTCGCCCCCTGACTCAAGCGGCCGTGCAGGAGCTTGCCCAGGGACCCGGGGTCGTGGCCGTTTGTGGTCGTTTCGAAGGGGTGGACGAGCGGGTCATTGCGGGACGCGGCCTGGTCGAGGTCTCGATCGGCGACTATGTGCTGGCCGGCGGCGAACTTGCCGCAATGGTGCTGATAGAAGCCTGTGTGCGGCTTATCCCCGGCGTGATGGGCAAGGATTCCTCCGGGGCGGACGAGAGCTTTTCCGGGAATCTCATCGAATACCCCCAGTTCACCCGGCCGCAAGTGTGGGAGGGCCGCGCCATTCCGGAGGTGCTGATGTCCGGCGACCATCGCAAGGTCGACCTCTGGCGGCGCACCGAAGCCGAACGCCTGACCCGGGAACGTCGGCAGGACCTTTGGGCGGCATACCGAGCCAACCAGGAATCGGACAAGAAAGGCGCGCCCGAAGAGTGACAAAGCGATGACTTTGTCGTATAGGCGGCCCCGAAAGAGCAGCCTGACCCTTCCCCGGCTTGGGTAAGGAGACACTGCCGACGGAGATATCCCATGAACGTGATCCAACAGCTCGAAAAAGAGCAGATGGCGAAGCTTTCCGCCGGCAAGGCGATTCCAGATTTTGGGCCCGGCGACACTGTGCTGGTGAACGTGAGGGTGGTCGAGGGTGACCGCACACGTCTGCAGGCCTATGAGGGCGTGTGCATCGGTCGATCCGGCGGCGGGATCAACGAGAACTTCACGGTGCGAAAGATTTCCTATGGGGAAGGCGTGGAGCGCGTGTTTCCGCTCTATTCGCCGATGCTCGACTCGATCCAAGTGGTGCGCCGCGGGAAGGTGCGCCGTGCCAAACTGTATTATCTGCGCCAGCGGCGCGGTAAATCAGCCCGCATCAGCGAACGCCAGGAACGCGGCACGGAAGCAGCCGAAGCCGCCCAGTGATAGTTGGTTCACCTACCTAATTAGACCCGGCGTGCCGTTCGGTTGCTCAGGAGTTCGGCCAACAGGCCTTGCTCCGGTGCGGCGACACCGAAGCTATCAGCCCGATGTACACTACCGATATGACAGGACTACCGCCATGGCCGCACGCACCCTCTACGACAAGATTTGGCAAGACCATTTGGTCGACGAGCAGCCCGACGGCACCTGCCTGATCTATATCGACCGTCATCTCGTCCACGAAGTCACCAGCCCGCAGGCTTTCGAAGGATTACGTCTTGCGGGCCGCAAGGTGCATGCGCCGGACAAAACGCTGCTCGTGGTCGACCACAATGTCCCGACCACCGATCGCACCAAACCCAATCCGGACCCTGAAAGCGCTGCGCAGATTGCCTACCTGGCCGAAAACGCCAAGCTGTTCGGGCTGGAATATTTTGACGAGTTCGACAAACGGCAGGGCATTGTCCACATCATCGGTCCGGAGCAGGGCTTTACGCTGCCGGGCGCCACGATCGTATGCGGCGACAGCCATACGGCAACGCATGGGGCGTTCGGAGCGCTCGCCTATGGCATCGGCACATCGGAAGTCGAGCATGTGCTGGCGACCCAGACGCTTTACCAGAAGAAATCAAAGAACATGCGCGCCGTGATCGACGGCAAGCTCGCGCAGGGCGTCACCGCCAAGGACATCATCCTAGCCATCATCGGCGAAATCGGCACCGCCGGCGGCACTGGCTACGCATTTGAATACGCCGGCGAGGCCATCGATGCACTGTCCATGGAAGGGCGCATGACGGTGTGCAACATGTCGGTCGAGGCCGGCGCCAAGGCTGGGTTCATTGCCCCGGATGACAAGGTCTACGCATATCTCAAGGACAGGCCGAAGGCCCCGAAGGGCAAGGCCTGGGACGAGGCACAACGCTATTGGGACACCCTGCGCAGCGATGAAGATGCCCATTTCGATCGTGAGATCAGGCTCGATGGCGCCCGCTTGCCGCCGCTTGTGACCTGGGGAACAAGCCCCGAGCAGGTCATTGCCATCACCGGCCGCGTACCGGTGCCGGCCGAGATCGCTGAAGAGAACAAGCGCGTCGCCGCGCAGGCTTCGCTGGCCTATATGGGCCTGCAGGGCGGCGAGAAAGTCACAGACATCGCGATCGATCGGGTCTTCATAGGATCATGCACCAATGGGCGGATCGAGGACCTCCGCGCGGCCGCCAAAATTGTCGATGGCAAGACCGTAAACAGCCATGTCAACGCCATGATCGTGCCGGGTTCGGGCATTGTGAAACAGCAGGCCGAAGCTGAAGGCCTCGACAAGATATTCCTTAGGGCTGGCTTCGAGTGGCGTGAGCCGGGTTGCTCCATGTGCCTGGCCATGAACCCTGACAAGCTCAAGCCGGGCGAGCGTTGCGCCTCGACGTCAAACCGCAACTTCGAAGGCCGGCAGGGCTACAAAGGCCGCACCCATCTTGTGTCGCCCGCCATGGCAGCGGCAGCCGCTATTGCTGGGCACTTTGTTGACGTGCGGGAATGGCAGTGAGGACTCGCGTTCGACGACGACATATTGCAGGCACTTCAATGCTCAAGGCCCGCCTTCCGGCGGGCCTTGTCGATTCGGTAAGCGTCAATAACAGGCATAGACGCGATGCCAATAAGGCCACCGTACCCAGTGCCAGCAGCCATAATAGGCACCATAATAGCCGGGGTAGAATCCATAGAAGCGGGGACCACCCCATCCCCACCCGTGCCATCCGCCGTGCCAACCCCCACCGTGCCATGCGGATGCCACGCCGGGCACCGCGGCGGCGATGCACATCGCCAGCGCGGTACAAGCCAACATACGCTTCATGATACGCTCCTCTTCACTCCGACGCATACGCGCTCGGATCACGTGGAACCGCAGCGCCATAAGCGCGAATGAGAGTTGTAAAACGAATGCGCTTTTTTCCGGCACAGGACCGTGGCTCATCACAGTGGCATCATCGAAAGATGCTACCGGAGCGCCCACCAGCAGCGCGACCGTGGCACAACGGTGTCGCCGGTCGCACGGTGCTCGATCACATGCCAATCGGTGCATTGTCGGTAAAGCCGCGCAGATGGGCTAACTTCGATCCGCAGCGGTGCGCGACGGTGAACATTGGCGCGACCTTGTGTGTCTTGCGCAAGAGCAGGCGGCGCCGACAGCAGTACCGCTAGTCCGAGCGTGCAAGCCGTCATCGATATCCGCATGGTACGTCCCCCCGAGAACGATGGCGCTACGGTTCCTTATCATGGCGCCGGCGTCAACCTCGCATTATGAATGGGACGAAATAATGCCACGAAATCGCAAACTCCATTATCACGAGCCCGCCCGATGCCCAACAGCCCCATCGCCGATCCGCTGGCCTGGCGTTCTGTCAAGACGCCGTCATTGACGGACCTGGAGGCTCTGGCACGCGAGGTTTTCGTGCGCCTGCCGGCCAGGTTCCGGGCTCTGTGCGAGGGACTCGTGATCCAAGTCGAGGATTTTGCTTCGGACGAGGTGCTCGACGACATGGACATAGAGAGCCCGTTTGATCTGTTGGGCTTGTTTCAAGGTGTTGGCCTGCCGTTCCGCTCGGAGAGCACGCCAGTGCAAATGCCAAACATGATCTGGCTGTATCGCCGCCCAATCCTCGACTACTGGACCGAGCACGACGAAACGCTGGGCGCTATCGTGGCTCATGTGCTGGTACACGAGATTGGACATCACTTCGGGCTGTCAGATGCGGACATGGAAGCGATCGAAGGAGCGGCCGGATGAACCATAGGATCGAATGTGACTACGCTCGAACAGCTTGGCAGCTTCGTTGCTCATTGCGCAGCGCCGTCGCGGCGTCTGCGCGAAATTCTCGACCTTCATGTTGCTGACACGGTTGGTTCCTGGATCGCGAGCCTGCCCACTCCCGAAGCTGCCGCGCTGCTGCGATGGCGCACGGCCTCGGGCGAAGGAGCGGCGCCGGGCTCGATGCACGCGCTGCGGCTCGATATAGCGGCTCATTGCGCCCTCGCGCGAATGAGCGAGATTGACGACATCCACCTCGCCTCGACGACGACGCCAGGCGCGATCGTTGTCCCGGCCGCGGTCACAATCGCAGCCGCCTGCCGAAATCGCGATCCCGACGCGCTGGCCGCGGCCATGATGGCCGGCTACGAGGTAACAACGCGGTTCGCGCAGGCAATCGATGGCGCGACAATTCTCTCCCGTGGCATCTGGCCCACTTACTTCGCCGCGCCGCTCGGTGTCGCCGCTGTCGCCGCGCGTCTCCTCGATCTCGATGCGAAGCAGTGCGCGCACGCGCTGGCGCTGGCGCTTGTGCGATCGGCTCCAGGTGTTGGCCATCATAACGCCGCTACCACGTCGCGCTGGCTCGCAGTGGGCCAAGCGGCCGAAACCGGCGTGACGGCGGCGTTGGCGGCGCGCGCCGGCTTCACCTCGGATCTCGGCCTGTTGGACGGCGGATACCTGCCCGGAATTTTCGGCCTAAAGCCGAACCCGGCGGTGCTGACGCACGGGCTCGGCGAACACTTCCGCCTCGGCGAGGTCGCCTTCAAGCCGTGGTGCGCGGCAGGCCAGACCATGGCGGCGACACAGGCGTTGACCGAGATCGTCAGGTCCGGAGTCGGCGCAGAAACTATCATTCAGGTGACCGCATTCGTGCTGCCACCGCACCGGCGGATGATCGATCACGGCGTCACGGTCGGCGACCGCGCCTCGTTTCTCACCAGCCTACCCTATCGCCTGGCGCTTGCGGCGCTGGCGCCACATGAGGCTTTCAATGTCGGACAGACTCCAGCCGCCGTGCCGGAAGACATCCGCGCGTTCATGGACCGAATAGCGATCGTGCCTGACGAGGCCTTGCTTTCGAATTTTCCATCGCAATGGCCGGCCCGGGTCGAAGTCACGGCGTCATCAGGCCGCTACGAACGTACGGTGACGGACGTGCCGGGCGATCATGCGATACCGTTTGATGCCGGGGCCGTACAGGAAAAGTTCCATCGTTTTGTGGCGCCTGTCATCGGCCCCGACAGTTCGGCGCACTTGCTGGAGCATGCCTTAGGGCTGCTCAGCGGCAAGGCCGACTCCGCAGGGCTGCTTCATCGAATCAGCGAGATTCGCTACGTCCGGCACCTCAACGAACCCATGTAAAAAACGGGACGCGCTGCGTCCCGTCACTTCCTCGTCTAGTCCTGATGGTCGCCGGTTAAACCCGGTCAGCGCACCTGACTTAGGTGCCAACGGCGTCCTTTACGCATTTCTTGGTAAAACTCGTCTTGGCCGCACCGGCTAGCTTCTTGTCAGCAGCCTGGGTCGCACAGGAGGCTGTTGCATCCTTTTCGCACTTCGTCATGAAGCTCTTGAGCGCCGCGCCGGCAAGCTTCTTATCGTCGGCCTGGCTTTTGCATGTCGCGTCTTGTGCGAAGGCGGTCGCCGCGAATGTCGAGAGCAAAGCCGCCAGCAACATCTTTTTCATGGGATTCTCCTCGATTGGGTGTCGGGACGAATCATCCCCCCGGCCGAGCATTACGGCGCGGCGGTTATACACGTGGGACGGCAAAAAAATCCAGTAATTGCAGTGGCAGACAGCGCTGGCGTTGGCGATCAGCGAGCCATACCCGCCGCGACATGAAGCCCGCACTCTTTTTTGCTGCTGTCTTCCCACCACCACCGGCCAGCGCGCTCAGGCTCGCCGGCCCGCACCGCGCGAGTGCATGGCGCGCAGCCGATCGATAAAAGCCCTTTTTGATGCAGCGGATTGGTCGGGACGTCGTGGGCCGCAGCGAAGTCCTGCGCAGCCTGACGGGACCAATCGATCAGCGGATTGAATTTGAGGAGATTGCGATCCCGGTCGGCAGTTGCCAAGGCGAGGTTACCGCGATCCGCCGACTGGTCAGCACGAAGTCCGGTTATCCATCCTTTCGCGCCTGCAAGCGCCCGCTTGAGGGGCTCGACCTTTCGCACATCGCAACATGCGACGCGCGCTTCCTTTGCTTGATAAAAGCCATTGATGCCCTGAGCCGCGACGAGCTCCTCGAGCGCCGCATGTTGCGGATAGATCGCGCGAATGCGACGGCCATAGCGCCGTTCGGTCTCCTCCCACGTCGTGTAAGTTTCCGGAAACAGCCGGCCAGTGTCGAGCGTCACGACATCGATGTCCAGGCCGGCTTCGCAGATGTGATGCAGGATGACCTGATCTTCCAGCCCAAAGCTGGTGGTAAAAACGATCGATCCGTCCAGCGCCCCGCGTATACCGACAAGCCGTTGGGTTAGGTTGAGAACCGCCAGTGAGCGATTGAGATCGGCAGCTCGTGCGACCAGAGCCTCCCCTGCCAGCATCGATGCCGATTCGCTCCTCGAGTCGTCATCGAGGGCGAGCACCAACCCGCCGCCCGCAATGTGCCCGCCAAGGTCGAGGACGATACGGCCAGTGCGGGGATTGTCTGCGTGAAGATCGGCCGCAACAGGATTGGACAGCGTGATCTCCACTTCACCGACATGATTTTGGCTGAGAGTGTCGCCATTCGCCGCCGACTGATCGCCCGGATCGAGCGTATTCGCAATCGCCGTGACGACGCCGCGAGCTTCCGCCGTTCCAATCCGCACCGTGACATAGGTGCGGGCGGCAAGAGGGGTATCGTGGAGCCAGAATATCCGCGCCTTGAGGCGTCGTCCGGACGGCGCCTGACGTTCTGCGCGTGCAATCACCTCGCCGCGCGCAATGAACAACGGGCGATCGAGCGTAATACCGACCGACTGTCCGGTGCCAGCCTCGTACGGCTCGATGTCATTGGCGGGCCATGCCTCGATGCTGCGCACGACCGCGCGTTTGCCCGAAGGCGCCACCGCGATCTCGTCGCCAACCGCAATCTGGCCGCTTTGGATACGGCCCGCCACGATACGACGATCGTCAAACTTGTAGACCGCCTGCACCGGCAGTCGCAGCGGCAACGCGGTGGCGGGTTGCGCCGGCGCGAAACCATCGAGTGCTTCGATCACGGTTGGCCCACGATACCACTCGATCGCGGCGCTTCGTTCGACGACGCCGTCACCGTGCCGTGCCGAAATCGGGATGACGGCTGCGGGCCTGAGACCAAAGCCGCCCAGGTGGGCTGTGATTTCAGCATCGATTTCCCGGAAGCGGTTGTCGTCGTAACCCACGCGATCCATCTTGTTGATGACGACGGCCACTTGCCGGATACCGAGCAAATGCAACAAGTAAGCGTGGCGCAGCGTCTGCTCACGCACGCCTTCGGCCGCATCGACCAGAAGAAGCGCCGCATCCGCCTGCGACGCACCGGTGATCATATTGCGAAGAAATTCAGTGTGCCCTGGGGCGTCGATCAAGACGAAATCGCGCACCGGTGTCCGAAATCGAATCTGGCTTGTATCGATGGTGATGCCCTGATCCCGCTCCGTCTGCAGTGCGTCGAGCAGAAACGACCATTCGAACGCCATACCCCGCCGGATGGCGACGGCTTTGAGCAGTTCGAGCTTGCCGTCCGGCAGGCTTCCGGTTTCCGAGAGCAATCGTCCAATAAGCGTCGACTTCCCGTGATCCACATGGCCAACAATGACGATGCGGACCAGCGGACGTGATGTTGCGACTGGCGGGTTCAGCTGAGGAGCGACGTGGGCATTCATGGCATCGATACTCTCGGTGAGAGGAGCAGCATCCGTTACAGATATCCGGCAACGCGTAGTCGCTCGAAGGCGTCCTCGGCCTCATGATCCATAGCGCGGCCGGCGCGCTCGGGAGTCCGCGTGGTGTCGAGTTCAGCGATGATTTCATCGATCGAGCGGGCATGCGATTGCACGGGAAATGTGATGTCAGCATCGCCCAGCGAGCGGTAGCGCTTGCCGTTCCGCGCGAGATAGAGCGGAATGATCGGGATGCCTTCACGCCGGGTGTAGGCCCAGATGTCGGTCTCGGTCCAGTGCAGGATCGGATGGACTCGCAGATGCGCGCCGACGGGAAGACGCGCATTGAAGTGATCCCAGAATTCCGGCGGCTGGTCGCGTACCTCCCAATGGCCCTCAAGGCCGCGGGGCGAAAACACACGTTCCTTGGCGCGGGTCGCCTCTTCGTCGCGGCGAATGCCAGCAATCAAGCCGTCGAAGCCGTGCTTGGCCAGCGCAAGTTTCAAGCCCTCGGTCTTGCGGGCAGCCGAACGAGCGGCTGGCGGCAAGCTGGGATCGACAGCGTCAATCGGCGGACACGACTCAACGATCAGATCGAGGCCCCATTCCGCCGCATAACGATCGCGGAACGCATACATCTCGGGAAATTTCTTCCCGGTGTCCACGTGCATCGCCGGGAACGGCATGTGACCGAAGAAGGCTTTGCGGGCAAGCCAGATCATCACGTTGGAATCCTTGCCAAGCGACCACAGCAAGGCGAGCTTCTTCATGCGGGCAAATGCCTCGCGAAAGATGAAGACGCTCTGGGCTTCGAGTTCGTCGAGCCGGTCCATGGGTCACTCCGCTTCCGAACCCGGCACTCGGCACGCCCGCAGTGCCCCGGTATCGGACGACGTCGGTATCCCGCGATCGGCAGCCGGCGACGCGGGCTCACGGTGTTTGTGATCGGCCACAAGAAGGAAAATTCCATGCGGTCCTGCTTGGGTGGGAATGTGTTTCAAGGCTTGCCTCAGCGAGAGAAGAACAATTTTCTATTTGATCCAGATTTTACATATCTATATAGAAAACCATTCTCGTCAACCCGGAAATTTCGCAGATGCGTTTCTTGCTAAACCTTACCGCCCCAGAACTATCCCGCCGCAATGACACCCGATCTGTGAGTGGACCTCAGATGAACCTGTTCCGAGGACGCGAGGGACATGGCCGTTCATTTGCAAAGGCCGTGAGCTGGCGAACAGTCGGCACTATTGACACATTCATCATTAGCTTCTTTGTCACTGGGAAAGTAAGCCTTGCTGGCACCATCGCCTCCATCGAGGTGATGACAAAGATCATGATCTACTATTTGCACGAACGCGTATGGGCTGCGATCCCGTGGGGACACCGCTAGGATCCAAATACGGGCATAGCAGCAAGTCGCAAGCTTGTTCGAACGGCTCCGATAGTGCTTGGCCATGGCGTCGACCCCCGCCGAACTATTCGGATTCCTTGACCGCCTTGAGATTCCCTACTCCACGGTGCCCCATCCCCCGTTGTTTACGGTCGAGCAATCCCGCGCCTTGCGGGGAACGATTCCCGGCGGGCATACCAAAAATCTGTTTCTCAAGGACAAATCTGGTGCGTATTTTCTGGTCGTGGCGAGCGAAGACGCCGTGATTGACCTGAAAGGTCTTCACCGCGTGCTAGGCGCCAAAGGGCGGTTCTCTTTTGGGTCGGCGAACGACCTGTGGGAGTTGTTGGGCGTGGAACCTGGCTCAGTCACGCCCTTCGCCGTGATCAATGATACTGCCCGCAAAGTCGCGGTTGTGCTCGACAGCGCCATGTTGGCGCATGAGCTTTTGAACTACCATCCTCTCGTCAATACAATGACGACCTCTATCTCGCGGGCCGGGCTGATGACATTCCTCAAGACCTGCGGTCATGAGCCGCGTGTCGAAGCCATTTCGGAGCCGGCTCTTGCGCCAACCCTGTAAAGCTGCGATTGCAATCGGGTCGTTGCTCACCATTTAATCAAGGTCTGGATGGGATTTGTTGCCTCGTGCAGGACTTGAAGAAAGGGTTAACTTGAATGAATGTCGGGGTTGCGGCGGCGACGGCCGATGGTCTTGTCAAGGACACCACAACGCAGACCTTCAGGAAGGATGTAATCGAAGAATCGCGCCACCAGCCCGTCCTGGTCGATTTCTGGGCGCCGTGGTGCGGTCCGTGCAAGCAACTCACGCCGGTTCTCGAAAAAGCGGTGCGTTCCGCCAAAGGCGCTGTCAAGCTGGTCAAGATGAATATTGACGAGCATCCGGCCGTAGCGGGTCAGATAGGGATTCAATCCATCCCGGCGGTCATCGCTTTTGTCAATGGCCAGCCCGCGGACGGTTTCATGGGCGCTCTCCCGGAAAGTCAGGTGACTGCCTTCCTGGAACGCCTTACAAGGCAGGAGATCCGTAACGAGGAGAAGGAACTGCTCCAAGCCGCGGATGCCGCGGTGGTGGCAGGAGATCCGGCGGGGGCGGCTCAACTCTATTCCGAGATTCTCGCGGGCGACCCGACGAATGCGCATGCGCTCGCCGGGCTCGCGCGATCCTACTTGGAGACCGGCAGTATCGAACAGGCCAAACATACCTTGGCGCAGGTACCTGAAGCCCAGCGAAATGAGACAGCAGTTGCGGCGGCCCGCGCAGCGCTCGAAATCGCCGAACAGGCGGCGCATCTCGGACCGATCGCTGAGCTGGAACAGAAAGTCGCCGCCAACCCGCTCGATCATCAGGCACGTTTTGATCTTGCAATTGCTTTGAACAGCAATAACCGTCGGCAGGAGGCGCTCGATCATTTGCTCGAAATCGTGCGCCGAGATCGCAAATGGAACGATGATGGCGCCCGCAAGCAATTGGTTCAATTCTTCGAAGCATGGGGCCCCACCGATGAACATACCGTCGCGGGCCGGCGACGGTTGTCGTCGATCCTGTTTGCTTGATCGGTGTGCCGTCGGCGTAACGGTATAGTTCGGTAAGCCCAAGCGGTGGTCAAATGGCCACGTAGCGCGTTAGTCTATTGGGAGCACGGCGATGCCGATGAACGCGGTCTATCGCGGTCCCATCGACCTGCCCGGGACGATACCGGTGTTCCCCTTGTCCGGAGCACTGCTGCTTCCGCGCGGGCAGATGCCGCTCAATATTTTTGAGCCTCGTTATCTCGAAATGGTTGACGATGCATTGCGCGACGGGCACCGCCTGATCGGCATGATACAGCCCGATCCGGCGCATCCCGGCACCGAAGAACGGCCCAACCTCTACAAAGTCGGCTGCGTCGGCCGCATTACCCAATTAGCCGAAACCGGGGACGCGCGTTATCTGCTGCAACTCACCGGTGTTGCCCGCTTTCGGATAGTCGATGAATTGAGTGTCGCAACCGACTATCGCCAATGCCGGGTCGACTTTACGCCTTTCGTGGATGACTTCACTGCCCGCAAAGGCGAGGAACTGGTTGACCGCAAGGCGGTGCTGGCAGCCTTGACGTCGTTTCTCAAGGCGAACAACCTCAAAGCCGACTGGCAGGGAATTGAAAGCGCCCCCAATGAGGCGCTTGTGAATGCGCTCGCCATGATGTCGCCCTACGACCCGGCGGAGAAACAAGCGATGCTGGAAGCGCCCGATTTAAAGACCCGCGCCGAGATCCTGGTCGCCGTTACCGAGATCGCCCTCGCCAAGAGCCGAACCGAGGGGGACCCACCCCTCCAATAGGGCCCGCATCACGCATTCTCATCTGGCTTGAATCCCGGTCAGGAAACCGACATAACCCGCCTGTTCCGAGTAGAACCTGTGGACTGTGCCATGAACTCTGCCTCGAGCGACCGTCCGGCAAGTGCTGTCGACCCCAAGCTACTGGAAATCCTGGTCTGCCCGCTCACCAAGGGTACGCTTGAATATGATGCCGAGAAGCAGGAGCTGATTTCGCGATCTGCCAAGCTCGCCTATCCGATTCGCGATGGCATTCCGATCATGCTGCCCGAAGAGGCACGTCAACTCGAGTAGCGCGCTAATATCCTTGCCAAGAAATACACGCCATCAAATCATCCCATCACGCCGGCCGAGTCGCGGAAACATCCATGCTCAAGATCTGGGGAAGGAACACGTCCTCAAACGTTCAGAAGGTCATGTTCGCGGTCGGCGAATTGAAGCTTCCACATCAGCGCATCGACATCGGTGGGCCGTTTGGCAAGAACAAGGAGCCACCTTACCTCGCCATGAACCCCAATGGACTGGTGCCGACTGTCGAAGAGGATGACGGTTTCCTGTTGTGGGAATCGAACTCGATTGTTCGCTACCTTGCGGCCAAGCACGGTGTCGGCGCGTTGGAGCCGTCGGACACGCGCGCCCGCGCGATCGCCAGCCAGTGGATGGATTGGCAGCTCTCGGTATTCGGTCCTGCCATCACGCCGGTATTCTGGGGCTTAGTTCGAACGCCCGCCGAACAGCGCGACCACAAGGCGATCGCCGACGGTAAGGTCAAGAGTACCGCGGCGGCGAAGATTTTGGATGAACGGTTCGCCAAGACGGCTTATGCGGCTGGCGATGCGTTCTCAATGGGCGACATTCCGATCGCCATCATGTCTCGCCGCTATCGTGAGCTGGTGCCTGAGCGTCCCGCGTTTCCGAATTTCGAACGCTGGTATGCTGCTATAGCGTCGCGCCCGGCATTCCACGATCACGTATCGAGTGTGCCATTGACATAATTCAGATTCGCGTCACAACGCCTCGCCGCGCAACAGTTTTGGCACGTCACCGACGAGTCCTGCAGCTTCACGAATGAACAGACGCTTGAGCGCGGGCAGGCGATCGACAAACCCAAGGCCGAGGTCGCGCACCAAGCGCAGCGCATCTGACCGGTTGGAGAACAGCCGGTTCAGGCCGTCCGTTGAGACACTCATCGTCATGGTGTCGAAACGGCGCCAGACCTGATAGCGTTCCAGTACAGTGGCGTCGCCCGGGTCGAGACCGAGGCGCACCGCGTCGACCACAGCCTCGGCGAGCGCTGCCACATCGCGCAAACCCATATTCAATCCCTGCCCGGCAATGGGGTGAATGACATGGGCGGCGTCGCCGACCAATGCAAGACGATCTGCAATAAAGCTGCGTGCCACCCATAGGCCGAGCGGATAGGCGCGCCGCCGCCCCACGACCACGATGTCGCCGAGCCGCAAGCCGAACCGCCTTTCCAACTCGCGGTGAAAATCATCGTCCGCCAGGGCGACGATCCGTTCGGCTTCCTTGGTCCGCTCAGCCCAGACGATCGAGGAACGGTTATGGGGTAATGGCAGGATTGCGAAGGGGCCGGCTGGAAGAAAATGCTCCTCGGCTCGACCATCGTGACTGCGCTCATGCGCAACGGTGGTGACAATCGCGGACTGTCCATACGACCAGCCGTGAGTCGCGATTCCGGCACGTTCGCGCAACCGTGAGCGGGCGCCGTCCGCCGCTACGAGAAGCTTGGTCCTGATCGACGCGCCATTCCGAAGCACAACACTCATGTGGGATGGTTCAGCCGTGAAATCGGTCACGGATGTTGCGATGAGAATGACGCCATTCGATGCCGCGTGGGCGGAAAGGGCAGCGATCAGCCGGCCGTTTTCGATCATGTGGGCGAACGGTTCACCCGGCTCGATCTCGCCCCCGAAAGTCAGAAATACCGGCCGCGCCGCATCTTCGATCCGGCTATCAGTGACCACCATGTCGAGGATCGGCTGCGCCTCCTCGGCCACCGCACCCCAAACGCTGAGGGCATCAAACATGCGGCGCGGCGCGGCCGCGATTGCGGAAGCACGCGCGTCTTGATCCGATTGGCCAAGTTCCGGATCTGCCAACGTGACAGTAAAATTTGCGCCAAGCGACTGGCGCAGCGCAATGGCAAGCGCAAAACCGGCAAATCCACCGCCTGCGATCAGGACATCCGAAAAGTTGCTTGCGGACATTGGCCAGCCCAACGGCTTCTCGGCAGAACATCTCATATCATGCCCAGCTTAGCACCGGCGTTGGGCAGTAACCATCGACCTATTGACTTCGATCCCGTCCAAGAGGTGACTCTCACGGACTGGCCAAGTAGACCTGCGACTCGTTTGCGCGGGCCCCATTCGATCTGGTGAGATGACTTATGAACTCCGCAGTACAGGACCTGCTCACTATCCTTGATCTCGAGCCCATCGAGGTAAATTTGTTTCGCGGGCGTTCGCCGCAGGTCGGGTGGCAACGCGTGTTTGGCGGCCAGGTGATTGGCCAAGCGCTGGTTGCGGCCTGCCGCACGGTGGACGCAATTGCGGATCGGCCCCCGCATTCCCTCCATGCTTATTTCCTGCTGGCGGGCGATCCCAAAGTTCCCATCATCTATGAAGTCGACCGGATCCGGGACGGACGCAGCTTCACCACGCGACGAGTTGTGGCGATTCAACATGGTCAAGCGATCTTCTCAATGTCCGTGTCCTTCCACGGGACCGAATCTGGCCTGAGCCATCAGGCCGAAATGCCCAAGGTGCCGGGGCCCGAGCTGCTACCGAGCGAGGCCGAAATCCGTCAACGAGTCCTGCCCATGATGCCTGAGCCGATCCGACGGTATTTCGAGCGTGAACGGCCTATCGAGCTTCGCCCGGTCGAATTTGAGCGCTATCTCGGCAAGAAATATCCCGAAGGACGATTCAACGCGTGGATCCGCACCACTGGCGCGTTGCCGGATGCGGCCGCGATCCATCAATGTGTGCTCGCCTATGCGTCGGACCTGATGCTACTCGATACCGCCCTGATCCCACATGGTCGCACCGTCTTCGAAAAGACCATCATGGCCGCAAGTCTTGACCACGCACTGTGGTTTCATCGGCCATTCAAAGCCGATGAATGGTTGCTCTATGCCCAGGATACTCCTAATGCCGGGGGGGCACGCGGTTTTGCTCGAGGCTTGATCTTCACTCGCGAGGGGACTCTCGTGGCGTCAGTTGCTCAGGAAGGCTTGTTACGTCACCGCCACGGAACGTAACGACGCGGGCGCGGCGTTCTGATGCTCAAAAATAGGGCAAATTTCGCGCAAGATGTCAGGTCCCACGCTCGTTGCTGACCAAGACAGCGAACAATGCTGCCGAATAAGTGATTTCTTTTGCCGTGAAATGCGGCATCTGGCATAGTTTTTGACCAATTGCTGAAGTGCCTCGTCGGACATGCGAGCAAGGGTCGTGGAAGCGTCAGGTACCGGCGCGATAAATGAGGGGGTGACTGTCAATGAAGCTCATCATCGCTGTGATCAAACCATTCAAGCTCGACGAAGTTCGAAAGGCGCTTACCGGGTTAGGCGTGAGCGGCATGACAGTCGCGGAAGTCAAAGGCTACGGGCGACAAAAAGGCCACACGGAAATCTACCGTGGGGCCGAATATACCGTGAACTTCCTGCCCAAGCTCCGCATCGAAGTCGCTGTTTCAGCTGAGCAGGCGGATCGTGTAATCGAAGCAATCACCACCGCAGCTCGGACCGGGCAGATTGGCGACGGAAAGATCTTCGTCGCCACGCTCGACCATGCTCTGCGCATCCGTACCGGGGAAACAGACAGCGATGCCCTTTAACCGCATGACGCGGAACATGCACTGACCTCAAGTTCTTTTCGGATGAGTGGACGTATTTCATATGACACGGGACCGCCAGGGCGACGTCGTCTTCCTCTCGGTGGAGGCAGGGGTCTATGGCACCCCTGCCATCACTGCATAAGAGCAAGGTGAGTGGCTTAGATTCCGAACGCGATTTCCGGGCTCAACCGTATTTTCCATAGCCTGAGCGCCTAGTTTTTGATCAAATCTATTTGAAACTGCAGATGGGACGGCTGGGTCTGACCAACCTGTCGGTCAACAAACTGCTGCCGGGCCAATAAAATCGCCGCCTGCGACAAAACTGGCACGGGGTTTGATTCCCTGACCGCGGCGATCGCTCGCGTGGCAACATGTCGGTTGGGGATCGCTGCGTAGAGATCGCCCAATCTGGGAATCAGAATGGGCCCTAGCGGGGAAGGAACCCATGAAAATTGTCATGGCCATCATCAAGCCATTCAAGCTCGACGAGGTCCGCGACGCACTAACTGCGATTGGGGTGCATGGTATGACCGTCACCGAAGTCAAAGGTTATGGGCGTCAAAAGGGCCATACCGAAATCTATCGCGGCACCGAATATGCCGTGAGCTTCCTGCCGAAGCTGAAGGTCGAGGTTGCGATTTCGACAGACCAGGCCGACAAGGCCATCGAGGCAATCACGGCGGCCGCCAAAACCGGCCAAATCGGCGACGGCAAGATTTTTGTTTTTGGCCTTGAGCAGGCGGTACGGATTCGCACAGGAGAAACGGACGCCGCTGCGCTGTGAGGGCGAACCGGAGTGCAATATGATGACCCCGAGACTGCCCGCGCGCGTCGGATTGGTCGCATTCATCGTAGCAGTCCTGCTCGGAGTTTTTCTAAGCCTACCCGCATTCCACTCCTCCTACGCACTAGAAGGCCTGGACATTACGCTTCACGGCGAGGTCGTGCAGTGATGCGTGGTTTGAAGTTCCGCGGCATCTCTGGCCGTGCCGGAGAAACGCAATACGGTTAGGGCGAATACCCGGCATCGCCCTCGCCGTCATGGAGAGGCCCCGGCGAAAGCCGGGGCCTCTTTCACCTTAGCCGTGATCGTATTTACCGCTGGCGCAAATTGCGGCGATCAGACGGAAGGCCGTGCTTCACTATCAGGCACTCGCTGAACAAATATGCAGGCGAGCCGCATATGCTTCGTATTGGTATTTAGCTCCGAATTTGCCGCGAGCTTTAATTTCGACGGCGCCAGACGGCTTTCAATTCCCTTCTGTTGCGAACTGGATGGCCGGGCCATGGTCATCGCCGTCGAACGCGATTTCTTTTATGGCATGTCATTTGCTCTGCACTGGCGGGAGTTCGCAAAGGCCGATGAAGGGGCAGCGCGCCAAAATCGTGATCCAATCCACTCGGACACGCCAACCCGTCGCCCTTCGGAACTCCTTCATGTAGTCCAGCTCCAGCGGGAGGCAAGTATGAAAACTCTTTTCGGGACAATGTTTGGGTCGGCCCTGCTCGTGGCCTCGGCCAGCGGCGCTTTGGCGGCCGGGGGCTATCTTCAGGCCTCGAGTGAGGAAGACCAGATTGTGAAAGAACCCAACAAGCCCCAACTGGTCACGATGGCTTCCACCGACGCCGCAAAGGGCATCAAGAATAACAAGGGCGTGGTGGTCCTCGATCAGACCGGGACCTATTTCACGATTGTTGGCGTCCAGGTTGGCAGCCGGGGTGGCACTGGCTTGGTCAGACTGTGGTTCCAGACGAACGGCAAGGACGTCGACAACAGCAACTGCGAACAGATGGTCCCCACGCCCGACTTCACCACTGTCATGATCTCGCAGGGAGTGGGCGAATACAAAAAGGGAGACAAGGTTAATGCGATGATCTCGGGCTCGGCGTCAGGCATTGGTCTCGTCTACAAGAAGCCGGCTGGCGAACCGGCGGTGCCCAGCGTGATCTTCTCGGCCTGGAAGATCGACTGAGTGATCGAGTCAATCCCCGGGGGCGCCGCAACGGCGCCCCCTGCATCGTTCGCACCACCGTCATTCGTGCGCCACCGTGGAGTGGCGATAGCAATCGAGAAGTACCCATTCGTTCGTCAGTTGCCGAACAGATTACTCCAGTCCTTACCGTTCGCCTTGGCGGCAACGGCATCGCAGGCGTCTCTTGCACCCTCGCACCGAGTTTGAACGACCGCCTCGATTGAGTCTTCGGCTTGTATGATTTGAAGGCAGGCCACAGCCGGAAATGCTGGTTGTGACTCTCGAGCAAAAGCCCAGATCATCTGGTCACCCGCAAATATCACATGGGTAGGGCGCTCGATAACCCGCCAACCGCTGTTCGCGTCGCTGCGGACGTCGGCGAAGAGTTGTGACAGTGAATCGAATTGACGACCGCAAAGCTGATCGGCCCTCGCCGTGTCGGATACGAGAAGCATCCCAACGACAAGGAGTTGGGTGAGCAGGATAGGGCACTGGTATAGCGGTCTTGTCTTCAGTGACATGAGCCCGGCTGCGTATGAGGGCGAATCTCCAAACTATGCCCGCCGGGCTGGGGGAAAATCAATACCGACCCTGCCGATATGGCTGCAGATGAACGGCAAGGACGCCGACAACAGCAACCGAACGGCTGCCACCGACTTCAGGACCAGGCGTAGCCGACATGCCGGAACATCGTGGCCCGATACGAAACTGCGAGCCAATTGGCAGTCGCATGCAAATGAACGAGCGTGCCATCGGGTGGCGACTGGCGACTACGACGATTTCCCAACCGCCATCGCTCGCGAACGCGATGGCCTAAAATATCGGCATACAGATCAAAATCTGTGCAGCTGACGGATTATTCTGGGCTAGCTCCGATCTCTGACCAAGCAGAATAGCGACCGAGGGCGGCCGGGCCGAAGGGTCCGAGGCGCGCGCCAACGCGTGCCACAAACCCGAATCTGCTTTTCGTTGCTTACACACGCCATCAGCCGCTCTTGGAACCCGAGGGTTCCAAATCTCGGCGTCCCGGTCAAAAATCTTTGCAGCCCTGATGCGAGTTTACCGCGATCATTGGGAATTCCACCTCTTGCGTTGGAATTCCTCCGTTTCCGGGCATTTAGGGTGGCGACTTGGCACGCCGTTTGATTCCTTGGACCGCGGCATTGCTCGCGGGGCTTTGGACTTCGCGCAGCAAAGCTCTGTTGAGACCGCCGGAACCTGCACCGCGCAGGCCGGGCGCCTAGGGGGAGCCCATGAAACTTGTGGTGGCCGTCATCAAGCTATTCAAGCTCGGCCAGATCGGGAGCGGCAAAAGCTTCGTTCTCGACCTTCAAAGCGCCGGGTGCATCCGCACCGGCGAAACCGACGCTGCGGCAGTCTGAGAACCCGCACCTTCATCTCTACGGACAGGAGCAACACCATGATGATCAAGAAGCCTAAACGTGCGGGACTCGCGGCTCTCATTTTCGCAATCCTGCTCGGCCTCTTCCTCACCATCTCTTCCTATACGCCGACCTACGCTCAGGATCAGGCGCCAGCGGCCGAGTCAGGGCAGACAGTCGAGACCCTGGCCTGCGACTCGAAAGTCCAAAAAGAATGCTCGCCCAATTCAGGCGATACCGCCTGGATGCTGACCTCAATGGCCATCGTGCTGATGATGACCATTCCGGGCCTCGCCTTGTTCTACGGCGGCATGGTGCGCAAGAAGAACGTGGGCGACACCGTGATGACCAGCTTTGCCATCACCTGCCTGATCAGCATCCTATGGTTCTTTTTTACCTACAGCCTTGCGTTCCGGGAGGGCGGTGACATCTTCGGCATGGATATGGGCTGGTTCATCGGCGGATTCGACCGTGCCGGCTTGCAGAACATCATGAGCGATATCGCCAATAACAAGGGCAATCCCAATCCTCTGGCACCGACGATCCCAGAGTCCGTCTATTCGATGTTCCAGTTGACCTTCGCGATCATCACGGCAGCGCTCGTCGCCGGCGCGTTCGCGGAACGCATGAAGTTCTCGGCTATGCTGTGGTTCATCGGCCTGTGGGCGATCTTCGTCTACTCGCCGATCGCCCACTGGGTGTGGGGGCCGGATGGCATGTTCAATAGCGCCAACCCCCACAACTTCCTCAGCGTGCTGGACTTCGCCGGCGGCACCGTGGTGCATGTCAATTCGGGTACAGCCGGCCTGATGGCTGCGCTGGTACTGGGTAAGCGCACTGATACCGGCCCGCCCCACAATGTCGTGTTGACACTGATCGGCGCATCCTTGCTGTGGGTCGGCTGGTTCGGGTTCAACGCCGGTTCCGCCGTTACGGCGGGCCTCCAGGCCGGCATGGCGATGCTGGTCACCCACACCGCAACCGCAACCGCCGGTTTCACCTGGATGATCGTCGAATGGATGCTGAAGGGCAAGCCGACCGTGGTCGGCATCTGCACGGGCGCGGTGGCCGGTCTCGTCGCCATCACGCCCGCTTCGGGCTTTGTCGGCCCGCTCGGCGCGTTCTGGATCGGCGTTGCGGCCGGCACCGTGTGCTACTGGGGCTGCACCGGCCTCAAGGCCATGTTCGGCTACGATGATGCGCTCGATGCATTCGGCGTGCACGCGGTCGGCGGAGCCGCCGGCGCGCTGCTCACCGGCGTGTTTGCTGTCCAGCAATACGGCGGCACGGCCGGCCTGCTTGAGGGCAACGCCATGCAGGTCGTGAATCAGGCGATCGGCATCGGCGTCGTGTTCATCTACGACTGTGTGGTGACGCTGATTATCCTCAAGGTCGTCGACATGGTTATCGGGCTGCGCGTGTCCAAGGACGTGGAGCGCGACGGTCTCGACCTGGCGCTGCACGGCGAAACCGTGCAGTGAGGCTGGCCTAACGGTCGGGGCGGAAGACGCGATAGCGCCGTTCCTCGATCGGCCTGAAAAAGATGAGACAAGACAAAGGGGGCGCCACATTGGCGCCCCCCAATGTTGCCTAGAGGCAAAACATCACCCCTTGCCGACGCCACTTTACTGACGCCACCGCTGCCCGCCGGAAGCGCCAAGCATAATTTCTTTGCCCCATCGGTTGACCCCGATGGTTAATCAGGTCTTAACCTCACCGCTTCTATGGTCCATGGAGGCGGCGGATCAAACTCGGCCGTACATGCGGATGTCCATGAAAAGTGCCGAACGCGAGCTTACCCTCTCGACCGGTCGGATCGCCGACACGCGTTCGCCTTTTGTACGCTTGGCCGAGCTGATCACTGATACCCCTCCGGGCAGGCCTGTGATCGATCTGGGCGTCGGCGAACCTAAGCATGGCGTACCGCCATTCGTCGCAACCGTGATGGCAGCACATATCAACGAATTTGGCCGCTATCCCAGGAACGAAGGCACGCCGCAATTCCGCCATGAGGTCGCAGAATGGGCGGCGCGCCGGTATAAGCTCGGCCGTGTTCCCGATCCGAATCGCGAAGTCCTCGTCCTCAGCGGCTCGCGGGAGGGCCTCTTTCTCGGTGCGATGGCGGCGCGGCGCTACGTGGCGAATCGCGCCGGCCGACCGGCGATCCTCGTTCCAAATCCCTTTTACGCGGCCTATGCGGCCGGGGCGCTCGCGGCCGATTGCGAGATCGTCTACCTGCCGACGACCCGCGAGACGGGCTTTCTGCCTGATCTGAACGCACTCGACAGTGCGCTGCTTCGGCGTACCGTCGCGATGTTTCTCGCTTCGCCATCCAATCCGCAAGGTGCGGTTGCCGACCTGGCCTATCTGCAACGCGTCACCGCAACGGCCCGCCGCTACGGGTTCCTGTTGTTTTCCGACGAGTGCTATTCGGAAATCTACACGCGATCCGCGCCCCCAGGCGTACTCGAGGCGGCCGGCGACCAGTTCGAAAACGTTGTTTTGTTCCAGTCGCTGTCGAAACGCTCAAATCTGCCCGGGCTGCGCATAGGTTTTGTTATGGGCGATCGTCGTTTCATCGCCAAGTTTCTGGAACTGCGGAGTGTTGCGGCCCCCCAAGTGCCGATTCCAGCGCAGGAAGTCGCTGTCGCGGCCTACCGGGACGAGGTTCACGTCGAGGCCAATCGCGAGCTGTATCGCGAGAAATTTGATCTGGCGGATCAGATCATCGGAGATCGCTATGGCTACAGGCGCCCGGCCGGCGGCTTCTTCCTCTGGCTCGATGTCGCTGCGCTCGGCGGCAGCGAGGTCGTGGCCGCAAGGCTGTGGCAGGAGGCAGGTGTCCGGGTCTTGCCGGGTCGCTATGCGGCACGTGACCAGGACGACGGCAGCAATCCGGGCGCGGATTACATTCGGATCGCCATGGTGCACGACAGGGAGACCATGGCCGAGGCGCTGCACCGCATTGTCGCCGTGCTTGGATAGCCTTTGGAATGGGCGCATGTTCTTAACGCGAACGGTTTTCTATTCCACGTGGATACGCGCGATATGGAGCCTTTAAGGTGGCGATGTCATCGGCCGAACGAAGCCACTACGGCGGATCGTTTTTGTCGGACGATTTTCATGCTGCGATTCGACGCCGTTTGCGCGAACTCGGGGGGCTTGTGTTGTTTGCGGCCGTCGGCATCGTGGCAGCGGCGCTCGCGACCTGGTCAGTCAACGACCCTAGCCTGAGCTATGCGACCAGCGCCCCGGTGCGCAACGTGTTGGGCGCGACGGGGGCAATCGCCGCCGATCTCGCCATGCAGCTTTTTGGCGTTGCGACCATTGCGATCATTCTTCCACCGGCGTTCTGGGGATGGCGGTTCTTCACCCATCGTATCCTCGATTGCCCACGCTGGCGCGTCGCCGCTTGGATTGGCGGCCTCATGTCATCGGCGACGTTCGCATCATGCCTGATGCGTCCCCCCCAATGGCCCCTTCCGAGCGGCATCGGGGGTGTCGCGGGCGATGCCCTCCTGCATTTAATCGCCAACATCGCGGGCGGGCCTCTCCATGGCGTGGGACAAACTTTCGCCCAAACGATATTCGGCGGGCTGGCATTTGCGACCGTTGCCGTCGCTTCAGGCTTTGGCTTCCATCGGCCGGACCACGATATTGAGGGTGAGGAGGGTGCCCGTTCGATATCCATTGGCTGGCTGGTTCATGCTTTTCTAAGTCTGAAGTCGCGGGCCGTTCGAACGATTTTCCAAGCTGCCGCCTGTGTTGCTGCAGTATTTGGCCATCCAGTGTCGAGAGAATGGCTGCGCACTGAGCCGTGGCTTGGCATGCGCGGCGGCGGAACCGAAGAACCGCACGGCCGGATACATGAGACGGACGAGGACGAAGAGGCGCAGGAGACGAACACGTCCCAAGCGCGCAAATCGAAGCGAAAAACCACGCGGGCGGACCGCAAATCTGCCGACGGATACGAGTTGCCCTCGCTCGGTCTG
>DATGCX010000031.1:0-78537 GCA_035311445.1 Xanthobacteraceae bacterium
CCGGTCGGGGGACGGTGGAATTCAAGAAGCCGACCAACGGGGCTAACGGGCTCACGCGCGACATCCAGGGCCGCCTCGTCGCGTGCGAGGGTGCTGGCCGTCGCGTGATCCGCGAAGAGCACGACAGCACCGTCACGGTGATTGCCTCAAGCTTCCAGGGTCGGCGCTTGAACCGTCCCAACGACGTCGTGGTGAAGTCCGACGGCGCGATCTACTTTACGGATCCGCGGGGAAACGTGGTCCCGGACCAGACCGACCTCTCGTATCAGGGCGTCTACCGGGTCTCTGCCGACCTTGGCACGCTGACGCTGCTCGTCGATGATTTCATCGTTCCGAACGGCCTCGCCTTCTCGCCGGACGAAAGCATCCTCTATATCAATGACACGCGGCGCGGGCACATACGCGCATTCGATATGGCGCCAAATGGCACGTTGGCCCGGCAGACCGATCGCGTGTTCGCAGATCTCCGCGGTAGCGAACCCGGTGTCCCGGACGGAATGAAGGTGGACACTGCCGGGAACGTCTATTGTGGGGGCTCGGGTGGCATCTGGATTCTGGATGTGAAGGGCAAGAAGCTTGGGCGCATCGTCCACGGCCAGCCGCAGACAACCAACCTCGCCTTCGGCGGTCCGGATTGGAAGACCCTCTATTTCACCAACTGGAACTTCCTTGGCTCCGTGAACCTCAGGATCGCCGGGATGCCGGTGCCTGCTATCAAAAGGGCATGAGTTCGTCCGCATACTGACGAAATTGCTGCCGATTCCGATCGACGCGGATGGTAGCGAATTAAGTGCGGGCGCTTTGACCAAACCGCACGCAAGAGGCCAACGCATGCGGGTGCGTTGCGTTCGTGACATTCGTTGGTTTCACGCCGCGCCGGAAGACCCTGGTGCGTCAAAGCAAGTCGGCCGCTACTTCGGCGCCCCGATGCGGCCGGCGCGGTAGCGCCTTCCTAAGCGGCGTCGTCAGGCCGTTGCACCTTATAGCGCGCAAGACCGTTGCCGAGCATCGAATGGACTGCGGACTCCGAATAACTCTCCCCTGATGGCGTCGTGTAGCTTTCGACGTCAAGCTTCGCAGCGACTCCGCGTAACGGTGGCGCTGCTTTCCAGGTGCACGTAGGCGCGGATTGGCTTCCCTCAATGCAGGAGCAATCGAGTAGCACAAGAATACTGCTAAGCTTGGCGTATGAGGGAATGCCAGGCTCGGCGGCCCACTCCGAAACCGGACAACTCGCGACCGGCGGGGCCGCGTACCAGAAGCGAGTCAATCGCGACCGGACGTCCCAATTCGCATCAAGGAAAATGGCGTAATACGCTAACCCAACTAGCACCGGCAGACCTACCAAGCTCCACCCGCTTGCGCCAGCCACATAGCTAGTAGCCAGCATACTTAATCCGGTGAAGGCCGCTCCGAACGGCTTTGTGTCAATGAAATCTAAATGTCGCAGGATTCCCCCCAACGGCACCCTGCGAACTATACTCCCCCATACTATCTTAGTCTACCAGGTCGCAGGCGCGATGACCCCGCGCCTAGACACGGCAAATGCAGTATCGACCTATGAAGCTTGCACTGTTTGCGGCGTTCGTTCTGACGTAAAAGACCGGCCGCGAGCGGACAGCCTGTCAGCGACCGCCTCGCTCTCGGCCATCGCGGTCGGTTCCTCCGCGGTTGTCTTTTCCGCCGTTCCGACCTCCGGAGTCGCCTCCGCCGCCATCGTCCCCGCGGCTGTCTGCTCCGCCGCCACCACCGCGTCCGGTATCGCCCGATGCACCCCTATCGCGAGAGCCTCCATCATCGCGCCTGCTGGTGGCGCTCTTGGTGTTGTCTCCAAAGCGATCCTCTGCCGACGGAGCCGATTGTGCGGAAAGCAGAACCCCTATGGCCACCGCGAACAGGCCGATGTAGCGCAACGCAATGCTCAACATAATTCCCTCCCCAACGGTCACAATTAAATCAAATTGATGCCTTGTAGGCGCGACGAGCTGACAAACTGCTGACATTTAGATATAGGGGACTATACCTTTGATAGGTAAGGGGACTATGCTTTCAAACGAGTAGGGGAGTATAGTTCTTAGAAGATCGCCCTTCCGGACCTTCGTTGTGATCATGAAAAATTTTTTTGACACAAGGCCTTTTGGAGCGGCCTTCACTGCGTTGGCAACCTTGGCGACTGGCTATGCGGCCAACGCGAGCGGCTGGTACCTGATCATTTTGCCAGTATTGATCGTGCCAGCGTACTATCTGATTTTCGCTGCTCAGGATACCCGAGCGTACACGATGGCGAGCGAGGGCGAAGGGACAGGCTGAAATCTGGCTCAAGGAGGCTTGACGCGCTTGGAAAAGCGTCCCGCCCGCGACTACGCCTGCCCACATTGCGGAGCCGTCTACACATCGGGTCTTTCGCGATGAGATATTTACATCCCACCGCCGCCCGAACCGCCGGGCACCAAAGGATCGCGCCGGAGTTGGAAACGGATCGTCGCGTCGGGATCGGTGCCAAGATCGTGGCCATCCGGACCTATCACGTGATTGGACAGATCAGTTGCGTGGGAAACACGGCTGCGCGACGCGGGCCGTGAAGTGCGCGATGATTTGCCGGCGGCATACGCGCTCAATGTCGCGTTTCCAATCGATCGTTGTTGGTGGTGCGGATTAGGATTGGCCGGCGCCTGAGCGGAACCAAGCGCCGGCGCCACGAAAACCATGATGGCGGCTGCGGCGGCAACATTGGTCGTGGCGGACATGCTGTTCCTCCGGCTGAGATCGTTGTCGATGACGGCGCCATAATACGCCTCCGCGATCGACTTGCCACAGCCTGGTCGAGGCTCCAAAAGCTCGCGCTCCCACGAAGGTTACAAATCTCATGGATGCACTCAAGCGCAGCCTCGCGGCGCACGGCGATGCCGCCGAAAAGAAGCCACCAGCGCCGAGTCAAAAGGGGCGCGCGAAGAAGCCCGTGCGCAGGCCCGGGAAAGTGACCCGAAAAGCCGGATAGAGGTCGCCAGCAGATCCATCGGAGGAAACCTCGGCGCGATACGGGACATTTGCGACAGCGCACTGAGACGTGCTGAGAATCATGGTAGTCGGTTCATCAGGATTGATCGGCCCCACGTGCTGAAGGCACACGGAGAGAGATCATCCCGAGTTTTGACGAGCCTGGTTTGATTGTTGTCGGCTCGTCGGCGATGTATAGTTCTAAGGTGTATCGGGAGTGTCCACCATGCGCATCCATTTTTTGTGCATGTCCGTCACGGCAGCGGTCACCCTTTCAGTCGTGCCCAGCCAGGCAGGACCCTGCTCATCAGAGATCGACCGGCTGCAAGCGAGCTTGGATGCGATGCTTGTGGCCACGGCAGTTGCGGGCCAGCCTGGTCGTCAGAGCACGGCCGCAATGATGCACCGCCAACCGACGCCAAGCGGGATCATGGCAGCCGAAGCGAGGCTCGGGGAAGGCGCACGGGCAAAACGCGCAACGACTGCAATGGAGCAGGCACGTGCGGCCGACCGCGCCGGCGACAACAGCGCTTGCGAGCGTGCGCTGGCAGATGTGCGTCGTGAGATCGATCGGTAGATGGCCAAAAGCGATCAAGTAATGCTGCGCCCGCCCGCAAGGCGGTTGTGCTGAACCAACCATCGCGTTGGAAAGGCGCCTGCTTTTTGGCCGCATCAGGTCGAATGCCCGAAATGAGACCTGCGAGCAGGCATCTTGTTTGGAGCTGCACCAGTATTTTGCACCGAGGGTATAGAGCAGAGGGAGCGCATGATGGCCGACCTGACGATTGTGGCTCGTGGCGCTGAGCATATCGATCTCGTCGATATGCGACGGCGCATCAGGGCGATTTTCATCGGTTCGGTTGGCAATCTCGTTGAGTGGTACGATTTTTATGCCTATGCGGCGTTTGCGCTCTACTTCGCGGGCGCTTTTTTTCCGAACTCCGATCCGGTGGTGCAACAGCTCAATGCTGCGATCCTCTTTGCGGCAGGATTCCTGGTGCGCCCGCTGGGGGGATGGCTGTTCGGCTATCTGGCTGACCACTACGGGCGCCGCGGCGCACTGATGCTGTCTGTATCACTGATGTGTTTCGGCTCGCTCATGATCGCGGTGACGCCGACTTATGCGTCAGTCGGAATTCTCGCGCCGATTTTGCTCGCTGTGGCGCGTATCCTGCAAGGCCTGAGTCTCGGCGGCGAATACGGAACGAGCGCCACCTATCTCAGCGAGATGGCTGACGAGCGGCATCGTGGTTTCTATTCCAGCTTCCAATACGTGACGCTCATCGGCGGACAGATTTGCGCACTGATCGTGCTGCTTCTGCTGCAGAAAGTCTTCCTGACGGGCGAGGAAATCCGCGCCTGGGGCTGGCGGATTCCGTTCGTTATAGGAGCGCTGCTCGCCATCATCGCGCTCGTCATGAGACGCACCTTGCACGAAACCGAAGCTTTCGAAGCGGCGCAGAAAGCGTCACCCGGCAGCTCGTCGCTCCGAATCCTTCTGAAATATCCACGCGAAGTTCTGCTGGTCGTGGGGCTGACCGCCGGCGGCACCGCAGCATTCTATACTTATACGACCTATATGCAGAAATTTCTCAAGCTTTCAGTCGGTCTCAGCGATGATCAGACGACATTGATCAGCCTCAGCTCGCTTGTGTTTGGGATGTTGCTCCAGCCGATCTACGGCGCAATCTCCGACCAGATCGGCCGCAAATGGCTGCTTATCGGCTTCGGGGTCGCCGGCGTCCTGTTCACGATCCCGCTGCTGACGACTCTGCAGACGGTCAAAGGACCCTTCGCGGCGTTTCTCTTGATCGCGGCGGCCTGGATGATCGTCTCCGGCTACACATCGATCAATGCGGTGGTGAAGGCGGAGTTGTTTCCGACCAAGATTCGCGCCATCGGGGTCGGGCTCCCTTACGCCCTCACGGTCTCGATCTTCGGAGGGACCGCCGAGTCGGTCGCCTTGTGGTTCAAGTCGTTGGGCGACGAGCAGTGGTTCTACTATTATCTCACCGGCATGATCGGTATTTCGCTGCTCGTCTATTTGTTCATGCGCGACACTAAGGCCGACTCGGCAATGCATCGTCATGAGTAGGCGTATTGAGGTGGATCAGTTCCGGCCTGTCTGCAGCTTCAGCGCAGCCTGAACGCGGTTACGGACGCCAAGCTTCTTCATGATGTTGGTCATGTGATGCTTTACGGTCCTTTCGGTGCAATTCAGCCCTCGCGCGATCTCTTTGTTGGACATGCCCCGACCCACAAGACTGAATATTGTTTCCTCGCGGGAGGTGAGATCAGACTGGCGAATGACCGCTGCTTCGGTCTGCTCACCCCGTTTGATCAGCAGCCGTGCCGCCAGGGTCGGCGGTACATAGGAGTCGCCGCTGGCGACGGCTCGCACCGCATCGATTATCTCTTGGCTGCTGCTGCCCTTGAGGATGTAGCCCCGCGCACCGGCCTGTAGCGTTAAGGAGACATGATGTTCCTCTTCAGAGGCCGTCAGCATGACGATGCACACTTTGGGGCAAGTGCGCGCAATTGCGGCAGCAGCTTCGACGCCGCCTCCCGGAAGGACGACGTCTAGCAGTATGACATCCGGATGAAGGTCCTGCGCGATCTTGAGCGCGTCGGATGCCGTTGCGCCCTGGCCGACGACCTCGACATCTTCCGTATGAGCGAGCATGCCGACCAGACCTTCGAGAAACAGGGGATGGTCATCAATTACGGCAACGCGAATTAAGTTGAACATTGTTCGCTCCTCTTTTGAGCGAACCCAATCGCACTTCAGGTTCTGAATTACTGAAAATGTACTTACAGCAGCACGACGCAGACGCGTTGATTGAGATCAAGCCCCTTCGTTTTTAGTAATTTGTCGGACCAGACAAACGGATTAGCTTCAGAACGCGCTCCTGCAGTTCATTCCCCGTTTGCCTGCATCAGCTTGACGAGTCCCGTTGGCGTGGCCAGCAGCGGTGTCCAACCCAGACTCATCAAAGCCGAGGGATCGGCCACCAGCGAGCCTGACAATCGCTGGTATATTTCACCTCGACCGGCAGCGCCGAGCAAGAGTTTGAGAACCGAGGAAGGGAGCGGAAAAACGTTCGGCTGACGGCCGAGCCCATGACGCAAGGCTGCAATCATTTCTGCGATCGTCAGCGCCTGCGTATCGGCGGCAATGAAAGCTCGCCGCAGCGTTCCCGGTGCTGCCAGCACGGTCTCGATGGCCGGCAACAGGTTTTCCAGCGCGAGCAGGGAGCGGCGTGCCCGGAGGCTGGCCAACGGCAACGGAAACGGAGATCGAGCGAATCGGATCAGTTGCGCCATGTTGCCTTTGACCCCCGGCCCGTAGATCAGCACTGCCCGCAGCGCCACCCAGTCTAAATCGAGCTCCGCCAGACCCCGCTCGGCTGCGAGCTTGGATTTTCCATAGGCGTCGGTTGGCCTCGGTTCGATCGCCTCGGTCAGGATCGTATCGGCCGTTGGTCCACATTGGGCGCGGATAGAGGAGAGGAATACGAAGCGCTTGGCGCCGGCGCGCCGCGTCGCGCGGGCGAGGCCGATGGTCGCCTCGGTGTTGAGGAGCCGGTAGTCGTCCTCGGGGATGCCGGACATCCCATGCGCGAGCCCGGCAGAGTGGATCACCGCATCCACTCCCTCCAGCGCGGCCGACATGTTTTGCGGCCGCGCAAGATCACCAATGACGGCGCTTGCGATCTGCATCGGCACCGAAGCAGGTCGGCGCAGCAGCGCACGAACGCGATAGCCGCGCTTCGACATCTCCCGCAGCAGATATTGCCCGATGAAGCCGGTGGTTCCAGTGAGCGCGAGCAGCATGTCGGGCCTTGTTTTATGGTTTAATTCCCCGCCGCGCCTTCCTCCGCGAGTTGCATTTCGCAGCCCGTCACATCTTCTTCATTGCTGGACCAGAAGGTCAGAGCCTGCGAAAATCTACTGGGCGGGGCGCACCGCGGTACCCGCAGGACAACGCCCCGCACTGGGGAGCAAAATCCATCCTATCGGCGACGTGCGCCCCTCACAGCGTGAACACATAGACCATGGAGCACGCATTGGCGTATTTCAGCGCTGCCGGCTTGGTGGCCTCCTGCCATCTCGGGCCGGCCGCTACGGCGACGTACTGCTTGCCGTTGACCGCATAGCTGATCGGCGGCGCCACGATGCCGCAACCGGTATCAAACCGCCACAGCTCTTTCAGGGTCTTACCGTCATAGGCGACAAGCGCACCCTCCCACAGCCCGCTGAAGACCAGATTGCCGCCGGTTGCCAGCACGCCCGACCAGTTCGGCAGATCGGTGCGCGCCGCCGCCTTGGTCTCGCCGGTCACCGGATCGAGTGCCTTGATACTGCCGGTGGTTTGCTGCAAGGGCTTGCCGGAGCCGCCGGTGAACCGTTCGCGCGGCTTCACGGTGCCGCCCTGATCGACGAAATCGACCTGCACCTTGCCTTCGAGCTGGTTACAGCCTTCGCTGGACGGGATGTAGATCAGGTTCAGTTCGGGATTATAGGCCGCCGGCTCCCAGTTCTTGCCGCCCGGCGTCGACGGACACCTTATCGCCACCGGATTGGCGCGGGACGGGTGGCTGCCCTCGACGTAGGGCTGCACGTCCTTGGCCGGATCGTAATCAAGCGGCTGTCCAGTCTTCGGGTCGAGCCCTTTGGTCCAGGTCAGTTGGTCGACATATTGCTTGCCGGACACAAAGGCGCCGTTGGTGCGGTCGAGCGTGTAGTAGAAGCCGTTGCGTGCGCCGTGCACCACGAGCTTGCGATCCTCGCCATTGACCTTGGCATCAATGATCTGGTGCTCGGAGATTTCGTCATAGTCGTAAGGATCGTTGGGAGTGTATTGGAACCCCCACTTGATCTTGCCGGTGTTGGGATCGAGAGCAAGCACGCTCGCGGCCCATTTGTTGTCACCGGGGCGGTATTCGGGGTCGTAATCGGGACCGGCATTGCCGATGCCCTGATAGATGGTCTCGGTATCCGGATCATAGGTCGCGGTCACCCACACCGAAGCGCCGCCATGCTTCCAGCGCTCCTTGCCATCTTTCCACGTTTCGTTGCCGGGTTCGCCTGCCCCCGGAATGGTGTAGGTGCGCCACGCCTGCTGGCCGGTATTGAGATCGGTCGCGTCGATCCAGCCGCGGATGCCGAATTCGCCGCCAGCGGAGCCGATGATAGCAAGGTCCCGCACGACAAGCGGAGCGAGAGTCACCGTCTCGCCTAATGCGGGCTCGGCTGCCTTGCGTTCCCACACAACCTCGCCCGTGGCCCGGTTGAGCGCGAAGATACGGCCGTCGAGGGCGATCGAGATCACTTTGTCTTTCCACAACGCGACGCCGCGATTGTTGACGCCGCAGCAGGCGACGTCGCCGGCCCAGGCGCGGTCGATGCCTGGATCGAATTTCCATCTGATTTCGCCCTTTTTTCCGCTCGAAACGTCGATCGCGTAGACAGAGCCCCAGCCGTCGGGGATGTACATCATGCCGTTGTCGATCAGCGGCGTCGCTTCGAGATTGCCCTGAGCATAACGGCCGCCGGACTGCAGCCCGCCAAGCCCGACCGTGAAGGCAAGCCGCAAATTGCCGACCGTGTCGGCATTGATCTCCTTGAGCGCCGAGAACCGGTGGCCCTGATAGTTCTTGTGATGCAGGAGCCAGTTCTGCGGCTCACGATCCGCATTCAAGGCACGCTCGAATGACATATCGGCGGCACAAGCGGCCGACAGCGGTCCCGAACCCGCCAAGGCTGTCAAAGCCACCGATACTAGAAGCTTGTTCATCTCCTCCCTCCTACGTTGCTCAAAGCCTTACTCTGGTGCCCGGCTGTGGGGTGGTATCTCCGTTGTCTGGGGCCCCCGCAAGGTGCACGATAAAGCCCGGTTTCACTGTCCCGTTCCCTCACTGACGACAAGAACATTGCCGTCACAAAGAGGAGTCAGGGCCATTCGCAATCCGCCATCAGGCTACATCACTCGCCCGGTCTCGCGAAAGAGGGCTATGGAAGGCAGACAACCTCAGAGCTTGTTTCAGTCCGCTCTCGCGCTCAGGCCGTAAATGTGCTCGCATCTTCAAATCGGGCTCGGCACGCGAGAGCCGGGACCCCAAAACCCGGAGGCAATCATCATGCGTGGTCTTGCTCTGTTCGCTGCCGGCGCTCTGGTCGGCATCGCGGTCACCGCCGTTGCCCAAAACCAAACGCCAAATCAGGGGATCGTTGGGCTAAATCATGTCGGGCTCAGCGTACCCGACCTCGATAAAGCCGTTGACTACTATACGAAAACGATGGGCTTTCCTGAGGCATTTCGACTTAAGAATGCGTCAGGACAGGTGCAGCTGGTTTACGTCCAAATAAGCCAAAACACGTTCGTGGAGCTGCAACCTGCCAATGCGCAGCGACCGCCCGGCATCACGCATTTTGGCGTACACGTCGACAACATAGCTGCCGCAACAGCCATGTTCAGGCAGCGGGGAGCCACCGTCGGGGAGACCACCATCAGCGGCACCAAGGCCATTCTGTCCAACATTGCCGACCCCAGTGGCGTCCGCATGGAGCTGGCCGAGCTTCCACCCGAGTCGCTTCACCGGCAGGCAATGGAGCGCTGGCGCTAGCTTCGCCAGAGGGAGGAGCAACAATGTCCCCGCTTACTTGCAAGGCAAGGGTCTTGGGGGGCGGCATTCTGGCCGGCACTGCGGGCGCGGCGCTGATCGCATCGGCCGCAGCGCAACAGACGGAAGGCCCGCCGGATTTCTCGTCAAACCTCGCCGGGTGGGTCGGATTTAACGGCGGTGGTCCGTTCTACGAACCTGTCCCAGGTCATGTGCCGCCCGTCGTCAATGATCCGGCACATCCCTTTACTCCCAACGGCGTGGGCAGACAGCCGACCTTTCGGATTGCCGATCTGTCCAATCCGAACCTCAAACCGTGGGTGAAGGAGCGCATGAAGACGGACATCGACGAGGTGCTGGCTGGCAAGAAAAGTGCCTTCACGCCGCAGTCAAGCTGCGTGCCGGCAGGCGTTCCCTTTTTCATGGGTTATGGCGGTCCGGACCCGATCGTATTCCTGCAAACTCCCAAGGAAGTGTGGATCGTCTGGCGCGAGGATAATCAGGTCCGGCGGATCTACATGGACGTGCCCCATTCGGCGGACCTCAAGCCGTCATGGTATGGCGAGTCGGTTGGCCACTACGAAGGAGATACGCTCGTCGTCGACACCATCGGCATGAACGACAAGACGATGGTCGACGTTTACCGCACGCCACACACGGAGAAGCTGCACGTCGTGGAGCGCTGGCGCATGGTCGACGGCGACAAAGAGATGCACCTGATCTTCACGGTGGAAGATCCGGGCGCTTTCCATGAACCCTGGACCGGCATGCGGCGCTATCGACGCGTGCAGCAGGAGGCCTACGAAAAGATCTGTGCTGAGAACAACACCAACCTCTTCGACTACCACATGCCGGTGGCCGAGAAGCCAGATTTCTGAGCCGGCTTGGAGGCTGGTTACCTCGGCAGCGCCGCGAGCTGCGGGACATCCTCTTCTTTGGGGGCAACGGCCTTGGCGGTGATCAGCGTCATGGCCACCGTATCGTAGTAGCCCATGGTGGCGACCAGATCGATCAAGCCCTTCTCGCCGAATTGCTTTACGGCGGCCGCATAGGTTGCGTCCGATACCGCCTTGTCGCGATACATTTCCATCGCGTAGTTGTAGAGGGTCGCCTCATCCTCCTTCATTTTGTCCGGGTGCTTGCCGGCCGCAATGTCGGCACCGACGCTCGGATCGAGACCGCCGCGCACCGCCGCCCGGTAGTGGCCGCGCCAGATCCACTGGCTCGACCATTGCCGCGCCGTAATCATGATCGCGAGTTCCGTCAGTCGCGGCTGCAGCCCCGTGCCCCAGCGGACGTAATCCGAAACCGCCTCGAGTTTGCTGGCGAGCTCGGGGCTGCGCATATAGACCTTGAAGGGCGGATTTTTCAAAGCGGTGGTGTTGTTACGTGGTGGCTTCTGCAAATTCTCGATGTAGGCCTTCTGCTCCGGACTCAGCTGGTCAGGACTGAGCGCCGGGTAGCGCTCCTGCGCGACAACGGCGAGCGGCAGCGCGAACGCAGCTGTAACGAGCGCAGTGGTGAGCAGGTGCTTCATCAATTCCTCCCATTTGCTACATGTTTCTAATCACGCTTGGCGTGAGCGCAGTCCCTCGCTTATTGCGGATTTGATACCTGGGCCAGTCGCCACGACGGCGACGTCGGCGGCATGCTTTCGCCTCATTCCGCGACCGCCTCGGAGGCCGGCTTGTCCTTGTCGAAAATCCGCATTTCGATGTAGCGCGCCGGCTTGTCGGTGAGATTCTGCTGGCGGTGGATGGTGCCACGCGGCACATAATTACTGTCGCCGGCCTTGAGGACGACCGGCGGCTGCCCTTTGATGGTGAAGGTGACCTCGCCCTCCTGGATCGCGGTCCATTGCTCGCCCGGGTGGCGATGGAACTGGTTGCCGTCGCCCGGCGGCATAGTGACGGACTGCAGCCCGACCTCGCGTGTCGGGTCCTTCTCGAGCGGCATCGTGAAATAGCGCTTGTTCTGAAACGCCGGCGAGGGCGTCTGCGACCATGCCGCCGCCGCGACCATGCCGGCTGCCGCGAGCGCTGCTGAGATAATCCATTTATTCATGAATTCCTCCCACGTTACTGCTGCAGCGGATCCGATTCAGCACCTCCCGATGCATTGTCCTTGGTCAGCGGATCAGGCCCGCGCCCCTCGGCAAATTCGCGGTCTTCCTGGCGCGCCGCTTTCATCATTGCGGGAAAGCCAAAATTTCCTTCGACGCAGCGAGGCTCGTAATAAATTCTGTTTTCCTCTTCGTTCTGTTTGGTGAACTCCTGCTTGATGGTCCAGGGGCGCGTCCACACGGTCGGATCTTCAATGGTGACGACGTATTCAAGTGTGGTTGGCGCAGTCCGCGTCCAGCGCTCGACGAGGTGCAGGTTCTCGCGCGAGCCCCGATAATCGGTTTTCGGACTGAAGTTCGTCACGTCGATCACGAGCGTATCGCCCTCCCAGTGGCCGCGCGAGTCGCCAAACCACTGGCGGATGTTGGCCGGCAGGTGCGGACTGCCGTTCATGACGATGTTCCGCTGCCAGCCTTGCCCTTGACCGACATCGTAGTAGATCGAGATGCCGCCGGGCGTCTGAACGATCCGGCGAAAGCTGCCGCCGCCATTCCCGGCGCCAAACTCGGGCAGCCCGATGGTCAGGCAGCGGTCCGCAAGCGCGCCGTCCTCGGGCCTGTCATGGCGATTCATGCGCACTGTGTTGTAGCGAGGAGGAAGCTCGTCGCGTCGCGAAGTTGCAGGTGTTGGATCGTATTTCCCTCCGGCACATCCAGGCAGCTTGAGTTTGCAAGTTTGCGTTGATTGCATCAGCGCAAGACGAAAGTCCTGATCGGCGGCGGCAATTTTCTGCGCCTCCGGCGTCAGCGACGGGATCCGGCCATCGGACGGATCGACAACCATAGATGTGCGCTTGCCGGTGCGCTTGCGGCCCCCCCACACCGCGTTGTAGGCGCCGGCGACATCGCGCTCACTGCCGACCTCTCCTCGTTCGTCGCGTCCGCGCAGCACGGATCGCACCCTGTCAAACTCCGCCCGCTGGGCTTCGGTAAAGAATTCCTGGCTGGCATATTTGGGGGAGCGCTGGAACGGCGTGTCGGTTTCGTCCGTCCAAATGCCCTGTAGATCAGGTTCGCCCCAGGGTGTCTTCAGCGCCGAGCCTGAAGGCGCCGGGGTCTGAGCCGACGTCTGCGTGGCGGACGGCGCAATGATCGCGCTGCCAACTGCCACGGCGATGGCGACCGTTATCATCGAACCTGAGAACCTGTCGCGCATGATGATCTCCTCTTTTTCTTTGCAGTGTGCTACCGCAACGGGATTTCGTCCATAAACCCCGGACTGGCGCTGAGGGTAGCGATTTTCGGCATTGGCCGATAGCCCGAGGAAACTAATCGATGATCTCGTCGGCGCGAATCAGCAGCCGCCGCGGTACGTTGATGCGAAGCACCTGGGCGGTCCTGTTGTTGATGACCAACGCGAACCTTGCGGGAAGCGCAACCGGTGACTCGGCCGGTGTTGCGCCTTTGAGAATCTGGCCCGCGTAGATGCCGGCCACCCGATACATGTCACCTGTGAGGACTCCGTAGCTCATCAGGCCGCCAAGTATGACAGCCTCACGGGTCGCGTAAATGGTAGGCAGCCTGCTCTGCGCCGCCAGCGCAACGATCTGTTCCTGCCGGCCGGTCAGAAAGGGATCAGAGCCAAGCACGAGCGCGCGAACGCGCCGTAGTGCCATCTGGGTAAACGCGGTCTCGACCTCCCGTTCGGTGCCGGCATCGAAAACAACGAGCTCTCGCCCCCTGGTGCGGGCCGCTGCCGTGATGTCGTCCACGTTGGTGTCGAAAGGGCCTGACAAGCGCGAGTTATCGAGATAGCCGACTAAAGATGCGCCTGGCCTCAGTTCGAGCAACAATTCCAGCCGCTTTGATGCGGATCCCACAACGGCGCCTGCGCCCGCCACGTTGCTTCCAGGCCTGTTGAGGCTGTTGACCACGCCTACTTCGACGGCATCCGATCCCGTCGCAAAGACAATCGGAACGGTCGCGGCAGCCGTCTTGACGACCAGTTCGGGTATTGAAGCTCCTATGGCGATGATCACCATTACTTGGCTACGCACCAGATCAGCCACCAGTTCCGGCAATCGGTCGTACTGACCGTGTGCGGCGCGGTATTCGATGGCCAGGTTACGCCCTTCGACAAAGCCGATTTCCTGAAGGCCCCGTCGAATCGCCGCGACCGAGCCCGCGTATGGCCCTTCGAACGACACGCCATTGAGCAGCCCCAGCAGCACCGGCGCCTCAGACCGCTGCGCGCGCGTTGCCGTCGGCAATGCTACTGCGCCCGCCAGTCCCGCGATGAACTCTCGTCGTCTCATCCTCGGGCCCTTCCATTGGTTCACGTAGCCTATCGCGGTCAATGCCGAATAGGAACGGGGTTCGCCGCAAAGTCGCTGTCCATCCTGGCGCACATTCCCTGGCCTGGGAGGCGGGTCTCTGCCGGGTAGGAACTTGGGGCGATGGCGAAGCCGTTGATCTCATCCGTCATGATGCGCGATCTTCCTGATAGTGCGCCATCCAAGCCGAGCTGCAGTAATCGTCACCTGTTCCGGCGAGTGATCGAGCCGCGTCGCGAATATGGCTTCGAGATCACTCCGAAGCGCATTGTGCTGCATGCGACTTTGCCGGATGATGTCGGTCGCAATCGGGTGGACGCGCTGGACGTGCGGAACGCGCCGAAAAGGAGGCGCAGAGAGCCGCCGAGGAGGTCCGGCGGCGGATTTTCGGTTAAAGCTCCGGACCCGAACGGACCAGATCGGCGTTAGTGCATGGTGGTTAGAGGTCTTTGGCCACTCGTTCTGGTCGCGGTGATCGGAATGCAGGTGGCGCATTCCGATTCGATCGCGTCAGATGATACCTATGTCATAGACGGTGACACGATCGCGGTCGACGGCAAAACCATCCGCCTTGTCGATTATGAGGCGCCTGAACTGGGCCGGCAGGCGCATTGCGGATTGGAACGCATGCTCGCAGCGCGGGCGACGTCGCGCCTTCGCCAGATCATTCGCACCAGCGACAACCTCGACCTTCAACTGTTCGACTGCACATGCCGGCCGGGCACCGAGGGAACCCGGTGGTGCAATTACGGCCAGGCCTGCGGGCATCTCACGGTGGACGGCCGGAGCGTCGGCGACATCCTCGCCGCCGAGAACCTTGCGCATCCTCTCATTTGCGGCCCGTTTTCCTGTCCGAAGCGCAAGTCATGGTGCCCGTTCGAACCGGCGCAGTAGAGCCCGCGTATGCAGGCCGCTAGCCAGCACTCCGCGCGCGCTCGTTCGTGGCCCGTTGCCCAAGCCTCTCAATCTCCAACTGCGCCTGGCGGCCCTGCGCGTCGCTCAGTGTGCCATCCATCACCAGGATGACGGCAATCCATGAGACGACGAAGTTGGCGAAAAACAATGCTAAAAACACAAAGAGAGCGGCGGTCGAGGAAAATTCGATTTCAACATAGTATCCGATACCGGTGGCAATCAAAGCGCCTATCACAACAAAGGCGACGTAAAGGATCAGGGCTTTCATGGCAACTTCCCAAATGATATTCGCCCCTACCCTCATTCAACAGCAATTGTCGGCTTTGGGTACTGTGATTAGTAACAGCCCGGTGGCCTCGGAGAGCACCCGGCGGCAGCACCACTTCGCCGTGCCGGCGAACCAGGGGTGATCAACCCGTCCGATGACGCCCTCTACACCACGGGTGAGCGATTGCCGTCGACGTTGATGGCGGTACCGGTGATATAGGATGCTGCGTCCGACGCCAGGAAGCACGCCGCATTGGCGAACTCCTGTGCTGTGCCGACGCGGCCAAGGGGAATTTCCTTGCCCATTTTGGCCAGAAAGTCCGCAAGCGGCACGCCGAGCTTCGCGGCGCGCTGGACCCATTGGTCGCTCTCGATGAAGCCGACCAACAGCGCGTTGACCAGGATTCCGTGCGGCGCGCCTTCGCCCGCCAGCGCCTTGGTCAGCGCCATGCCGGCAGCGCGCGTGACCGAGGTCGGCGCGCTGGCGGGGCGCGGCGCCTTGGCGCCGATGTTGAGCACATTGATGACGCGCCCCCATTTGCGTTCTTTCATCTGCGGCCACACGAGCCGGGTGAGCCGGATGGCGGCGAACAGCTTGAGATCGATGTCCTCCTGCCATTGCGCGTCGCTGACGGCCTCGAACGGATGGGCGTTGGAGGTGCCGGCATTGTTCACCAGGATGTCGACCCGGCCGAACGCCTGCGTCACGCGGGCGAATCCCGCCGCGATGTCCTCGGCGAGCCTCACGTCGCCGGCCACCGGAAGCACCTGCTGGCCGGGCTGCACCCCGATCGCCGCAACCGCCTCGTCCAGGGGTGCTTGTCGGCGCGCCATGATGGCGACGTCGGCGCCGGCTGCCGCAAAGGTGCGGGCGATCGCAAGGCCGAGACCCTTGCTGCCGCCGGTGATAAGAGCTTTCCGGCCCGTCAGTTTGATTTCCATTGTCATGTCCTTGTAGGGCGGGTTCTCTTTAACCCGCCAGGCTCGGCGTTGGGACCGGGTTGAGCGCGCGAGCGGAACCCGGGAGCGGCGTTGCCGCATTGACCGGGCGGTCCCGGATTTCGCCTCGCTCAATCCGGGCTACATTTGTGAGGGTCACAACTCACGCAGGGCATTGAACTGGGCCACATAGCCGGATGGGTCGATGCGTGCCGCCACTATGGTGGTGCCGTTCGACTTGAGCGCGGTGCAAAGGGCATTCGTCAGCGCCTGTTCGGTCTCCACCACCACCGCGTCGGCGCCGAAGGCCTGACCGAGCTTCTCCCAGTCGACACCCCCGATGTGAACGCCGTGCGGGGGCACGCCCTTGATCTCCTGCTTGACCCGGATGAGCCCGATTTCCTGGTCGTCGAACACGAGCACGATGATCGGCAGGTTCTCGCGCCACGCGGTCTGTAGATCCGCGATTGCCATCAGGAATCCGCCGTCGCCGGAAAAGGCGAGGATCGGCCGGTCCGGGAAAGCGAGCCGCGCCCCCATCGCGCCCGGCACAGCGTAGCCCATGGAGGCGAGGCCGTTCGAGGTGAGGAATTCTCGCGGCCCGTAGGACTCCCACTTCTGCACCACCAGCAGGCGGCTTGCGCCGGCATCGCAAGTTGCGATCGTGTGGCGTGGCATCACGGCGCGTGCAGTCTCGACGGCGCGCTGCGGGGAGAGACCGTTAGCCGGGGTGTTGAGCGCATTCGATACCTGCTCGCGAAATTTTTTTGCGACTTTCTCGCCCCAGTCGGTGCCCTCAGGTGCAAGTGCTGCGAGGCGAGAAAGCAGAGGTTTGAGGTCACCGACGATTTCGGGGTCCGCAGGCACGAAACCGTCGACGCTTGGAATCGATGCAAGTGACAGCACTGGAATCGTATACGGCCATGGCTTCGGCTGCAGTTCCACCGCATCAAGGCCGATCGTAACGATGAGATCGGATTCGTTCACCAGCTCGCGCTCGATCAATCCGCCGATGATGCAGCCGGCACGCAACGCGTGGTCTTCCGGTATCGCGCCCTTGCACTTGGTCGTCGTGAGAACCGGCGCGCCGAGTTTTTCGGCGAACATCACCAGCTCCGCTGCCGCCTTGCACCAGTAGACGCCGAGGCCGACAAGCACGACCGGACGGCGCGAAAGCTTGAGCACGTCGAGCGCCGGCTTGAGGTCGGCACAATCCGGGCCCGGAAACACGAGGTTCGCGACCAGCGGCGGCTCGGACACATAATCACCGGCTTCCCGGGTGGTCTCGCTTTGCGGCAACTCGAAATGTATTGGGCCGGGCGGCGCCCCGGTGGCGGTGCGCATGGCGCGGCGCACCTGCTGACGTACGACCTTGGCGTCGATCGTGGTGCCCCACTTCACGATGGGATCGTAAATGGCAAGCTGGTTCAACCGCTGGCGCAGGCCGATCTCGTAGGTCGGCCGCGAATAGGAGTCCGTAATAGCGATCAGCGGCGACCGGTCGAGATACGCATGGGCGACGCCGTTGACCATGTTGGTGGCGCCAGGCCCGCGGGTCGACATGCAGATGCCGGGGCTTCCAGTGATGTCTCCCCAGGTCGAGGCCAGCATGGCGCCCGCGACCTCCTGCTTCATCAGCAGGAACCGCATCTGGCGCTGGCGCGCCGCTTCCATCAGCTCGACCGACTCGCCGCCGGGATGTCCCACGATGAAGGGCGTGCCGGCATCCTTGAATGCCGTCGCGAGCACTTCGACGGTCGTGGACATTCGGCATCCTCCTTTGTTACGGTGGAAACCTAGCACAGTTCGGCAGAAAGCGATTCGGAAGGGCGCGATAGCAGGATTCAACTCCGGTAGTCTCCCTGCTTGCAGGGAGAGGTCGAATCGCGCGCTCGCGGGCGAGCGAATGAACATATCTAGACGACTAATAATCGGTAGAATCGATTTTCGTTCCCGATCGTCTTCAAAGCATCAAATACCAAATCGCCGAATTTGTAAGCCTCAATCATATACTTGCGGCTCTCGGCTCTATCGGAAAAGCGACTAACCGGTTCGTCTTCTTTGGCATTTGTGGTTTCAAGAAAATGCTCATACTTGCTGAGTATAGCGGCAATAGTGGAGCTAGCATCAGATACATACGATTGTGCACTTAGCCATTCCAGCCTTTCAGTCGGCGTCATATTGATCATAAACTCGGCATCTCTTGGACTAACCGTATTGTGCCTCGCATAAATGGCAAGCAGATAGAGCAAGGCCGAGTAGCACGTTAACATTCTACTATGCTTTAGCTTATAATTTTTCAACTTCCCTTTTGCCTTTTCCGCCTCCGGCACTCTTTGTGTCCGAGCTTCATAGTTGACGCAAAACGTTCTCCATAGCCGAAGAATATCATTTGCAAGAAATGCGGGAATAAATTCATCTTTGTGATCGTAGTAATCTCTCCAATATGCAGTGACAACCTGACTTATGACCTCTCCATAAACTTGGTCCTCTAATGGAGGGTGGCTCTCCAACAGAAGCAGTAGCCTTGCCGTAAATGTGTTTATGGCGTCATCTTCTGGCGTACCGAGAGACTTGGTTAGGTCATGCACAGAGTAGTGATCAAGGTATTGACCATCTCCTGAAAACTCAGGAATATTCAGCTTGCGGGTAATTTTGATAAGCTCAGCCTTTATGCAGATTTCGTCCAGACCCTTTAACAGACTCCCCTCTTTGCCGTCGCGTCCCTCCCTTCCATCGCCCTTGCCTAAAATAAACACGTCAAGATCACTGAACTTGCTCGCTTCGCATCTGCCGAAAGATCCCGTTGCGTACACGCAGGCTTTGCCCGCGGCTAAACTTTCAACCACCTTCACGTTCTCGCGGAGCACCTGGAGTCGATCTTTTGCTTGAGCCCGGCGATCGGCGAGTGTACCCACCTACTCCCTCCCACTCGAATATATTGGCGAAAATTTCGGCTTGTGCGATTGCATCGTCCAATGCGTGATGAGTGTGTTGCCGTTTCGGCAACAGTAGCGGATCAAGCCTTAAACGGCCCGCCTCGGATATTGGAATTGCTGCTTTCACCGCATGAGCTGTCTTAATATCGAAGCATCGCGAGTAGCCGAAGGGAGAACCGTCGGCTGAAAATTTGATAAAATACCAATACAACCAAGCCCAATCGAAACTCAACGGATAGGCGACCAGTACCGGTTTAGCATTTTTCGAGTTGCTTTTCACCCAGCGATAAGCTTCTGTCATCGCATCTTCGGGGAGAGTGCCCTCAAGACATAAACGAACTCTGTCAAGTCCATTAACTCGCAAAGCTTCTTCTTGAAAGTTGTCTGAAATAGGCTTAAGCTCCTTGTAAAAAGTCCGTTCGTATTTGCCCGGCCGAATAAACTGTCTACCATCAAACGAACCAGCGTACACAATCGCGAAGGATAATATAGAAAACGGTCCAGGAATTGGACCATCCGTCTCGACATCGGCAGAAAAATAAACATCCACTACGCTCTCCGGCTGCTGGGAGGCGCGATCAACCTCGGTCGGGATTGGAGCGGTCCTCCTGTCAAGCATCTAGTGCACGTCTTTCATTTTCCTTTCGATATTGTTTTGATAGTTCTTTTTTCGCTGAATCGGAAGCCAGTGATCCACAGCAAAATATTCCCGCCACAAGAACTAGAGTGCTGACCGCCTGTAGGAAAAGAACGTACGTGCGTTCCTGATCTGTTCTTACCATAAACATTGCTCGATAGCAAGGGAGCGACAATCACTGCTCGGCGTGTTCGTCCGGAAAACCACGCTCCTTGCGAATGCGGGCGAATGCATCGTCGACGCGCGTTACGCGCCCGGCTTCGGCTTCGGCGATGCCGCACGCTATCGCTGCATCTAAAACGGCAAGGTTGCGTGCTCGGTCCCCGTCATCCCGTCCCAGCGGGCACATAGTTGTCACCTCAGTACCATCATCCCGAACAGCCGTGCCGCATTTACCCCGACGATCTTCTCCTTGTCCTCGGCCGAAATCGGACACGCCTCCACGAACTCGATCGGCTTCGGCTCGCCCACCGGATAGTCCGAGCCGAGCACCACGCGATCGGCGCCGACGCGCCTGACCAGGGCTTCGAGCACCTCCGGCTCGTAGACGCAGCTGTCGTAGTAGAGCATCCGCAGATATTCGGCGGGGCTCTTCTTCATGTTGACGCGGGTGGCGGGCTTTTCCAGATAGTTCCGGGCAATGCGGCCCATGTAGTAGGGCATGTAGCCGCCGCCGTGCGAGACGCAGATTTTGAGCGTCGGGAACGCGTCGAGGATGCCCTCGTAGAACAGCGAGGCGATCGCCATCGCCTCTTCGAACGCCTGGCCGATGCTGTTCCACAGGTACCATTTCTCGAAGCGGGCGCCGGCGTTGCCGGCCGGGTGAATATAGACCACGGCGCCCAACTCCTCGACCTTTTCCCAGAACGGCCGCAGCGCGGCGTCGCCCAATTCCATATCCCGCGCCGTCGTCGAGATGCCGACTCCGGCGAGGCCGAGGTCGCGCATGCAACGCGTGAGTTCCGCAACGGCCAGCGCGGGGGCCGCGAGCGGCACACCGCCAAAGCCAATGAACCGCTCCGGATTTGCAGCGACCACGGCGGCTATGTGGTCGTTGAGCATGCGTTCCAATCGCAGGCTTTCTTGGGGCTCCGCCCAATAGGTGAGCTGATGCACGAGGCTCGACGACAGCACCTGCATGTCGACGCCCATGGCGTCCATGTTAGCGATCCGCTCGGTCACGTCGGACATGCGCGACACCACGAAGGCCTCGCGCTGGCGCACGACCTTCCTGGCCTCCTCGTCCATGGTCGGATCGGTATTCGATTTGACAAACAGGCTGTGCGCCGCCGTGACGGCGTACATTTCCGGGATCATCAGATGGGCGTGGAAGTCGATAACGCAACGCGAGCGGCCCGCTTGTTCATTCATGGCGTCCTCCCGCTGGTCTGTGGGGCGACATGCTGGCCGATCTTCTCGGCGACGCGGCGCTGAAGCGGGAAGATCTGCAGCCCGAAACGGTCGGCGACCAGCCCCCACACCCCGCGCGGCGCCTTGAGCATGATGACAATGGCGACGGCACCCAGCATGAGCAGGTAAAGACTGCCGAGGTCCGCGAACACCTGACGTAGCAGAAAGAAGATCGCGGTGCCCACCATCGGACCTTCGATGCGGCCGACACCCCCGATCACCGTGATGAAGATCACGAAGGCGGTCCAGTCATTGACGCTGAAGGCCGCATCCGGCGAAATGCGCAGTTTCTGCAGAAAGATCACCGCGCCCACCATGGCGGTGCAGAACGCCGTCGTCACATACACGACCAACTTGACCCAATGCACGCCGACCCCATTCGACAGCGCTGCAATCTCGTTGTCGCGGATCGCCGTGAGCGCGAGTCCGTAGCGCGAGCGCAGCAGCATGACGATCAGTCCCAGCACCAGCACAGCGAGCGCCAGTGCTGTCCAATAGATCAGGAATTCGCGCGTTTCTCGCGTCGCCGCAATCGCGATCACGATGCCCGCCGGCAGGCTGGTGCCGGAGCCGCCGCCGAGGACCGAGACCTGCGAGGCAACAAGGCGGAAAACTTCCGCCACCACCCAGGTGCCGATGGCGAAATAATGGCCGCGCAACCGGAACACCAGCGCCGCAACCGGGACCGAGATCGGAGCCGCTATAATGCCGACGAGGGGTACCGCCCAGAGCGGCGAAATTCCCGCGAACATGGTGAGGCTGAACAGCAGATACCCGCCAAGCCCCACATAGGCATGCTGACCGACCGAAACGAGACCAGCATAGCCGGCGAGCAGGTTCCAGGCGCTCGCGAGCGCCACATAAGCATAGATCTCGGCGAGCAGGCGCAGGTCCTGCCGGCCAGCCCAGTATGGCGCCAGCGCCAGCGCGGCAAGTGCGATTACGAAAAAGAACAGGCCGATGCGACTCGACCGATCCATGAAAACCACGCGCGTCCGGTCAGGCATCGGTTATCAATGTATCTTCGGGAACAGCCCTTCGGGCCGCACCGCAAGGACGATCAGGAACGCCACATGCCCGGCGAGCGTCTGCCAGCCGGGGTCGATATGGGCGCCGATGCCCTGGGCAACGCCGAGCAGGATGCCGCCGAGCAGCGTTCCCCACAGGCTCCCGAGGCCGCCCATGATCACGGCCTCGAAACCGAAGATCAGCCGTGCCGGCCCGATCGCCGGATCGAAATTCGTGCGCACCGCAATCAGCACACCGGCGATCGCCACGATGGCAAGCGACAGGGCCGTGCCGAGCGCGAACACGTGGCGATTGTCGAGGCCCATGAGCTGCGCTACCGCCTGGTCGTCGGAGGTGGCGCGAAACGCGCGCCCAAGCGCCGTGCGGTAGAACACGAACTGCATGCCGCCGATCACCGCGACCGCGAGCGTGAACTGCAGAAGCGGCAGTATCCCGATCGAAATGCCCGGAATCACTGAGAGGCTCGCCACCTCGATGGCGCCGGCCTGAAGCCGGCGGCTGTCCGCTGTGAACAGCTCGAGCAGGCCGTTCTGGATGATTACCGAAAGCCCGAAGGTAACGAGCAGCGATGGCAGGAGATCGTCGCCGAGCGTGAAGTTGAGCAGGAATCGCTGCAGGACGTAGCCGAGCGCCGCCATCACGGGCACGACGATGATCAGCGCTGCAATTGGATTAAGATCGAGTGTGGCCGTGATGACGAGCGCTATGTAAGCGGCGAGCACGATGAGATCGCCATGGGCGATGTTGACGAGCCGCATGATGCCGAAAATCAGCGACAGCCCGGCCGCGAACATCCCGTAGAGCCCGCCGACGAGCGCGCCCTGGACGATGACGTTGATCCACTCGGTCATGGGTCTTCTCCCTCCCCCCGTGTGGGGGAGGGTCGGGGTGGGGGGTCGGGAGGTAATGGCGCGGCGGTGCCACACCCATCGACCACCCCCATCCCCTCCCCACAAGGGCGAGGGGAGTCGCAAGCGACAAACGCGTTCATGTGCAACAGTGCTCCTCACACCCCGAAATACGCCGCCGAGATCGCTTCACGGGTGAGCGCGCCGGCGGCACCGGCGAGGGCGACGCGGCCTTCCTGCAGGCAATAGACGTGACTGCTGGCGGTGAGCGCCTGCACGATGTCCTGCTCGACAATGACGACCGCCGATCCCTCCCGCACGATCGATGGCAGTCGCGCATAGATGTCGCGTACCACGATGGGGGCGAGGCCGAGGCTGATCTCGTCGCACAGGATGAGCCTGGGGTTCGACATCAGGGCACGCCCGATGGCGACCATCTGCTGTTGGCCACCGGATAGCGCGGTCGAGGGCAAGGCGCACCGCTCCGCCAGCACGGGGAACAACTCATATACGCGGGCAAGATTCCACGGGCCGGGTCGGCCGAGCTGGCCGCCGATCAAGAGGTTTTCCTCCACCGAAAGCGAAGGAAACAGCCGCCGCCCCTCGGGCACCAGCGCAATGCCGCGTGCTACAGTGCGATAGGCGGGCCCGCCGCCGATCGCGACGCCGTCGAAACGGATCGCGTGAGGCGGCGCGCCCATCAGGCCAGCGATGCTCTTGAGGAGAGTGCTCTTGCCGGCCCCGTTGGCGCCGATCACTGCAACGACCGCGCCGGCTTCGACCCGCAGGGAGACTGCAAACAACGCCTGGAAGTCGGCGTAGAAGGCATCGAGCCCGTCGATTTCAAGCAGCGCCTCAGACATCGGCCTCAATCCCCAGATAGATTTCGGCGACCTGCGGGCTCTTGATGACGGCGTTGGGCTCGCCCGAGGCGATGATGTCGCCGGCATGCAAGACCGCGAGGCGATCGACCACGGCGACGAGCGCATGGACCACATGCTCGATCCAGATGATCGACACGCCGGTCTCCCGCACGTCCCTGATCAGCGCCACGAGGCCCGCGCATTCGTGCTCGGTGAGCCCGCCGGCGACCTCATCGAGCAGCAGTACCCGCGGTTGCGTCGCCAGTGCCCGCGCGAGTTCGAGCCGCTTGCGGTCGATGAGGGAAAGTGACCGGGCGAGCCGGTTCGCCTCGGCGGCGAGACCGCAACGACCGAGAATATCGAGGCAGCCGGCGTAAACGTCATGCTCGCGCTTGTTCCGCCCGAAAGCTGCCGCCACGACCGTGTTCTCAAACACCGTCATGCCGCCGAACGGCTGCGGAATCTGGAACGAGCGCGCCAGGCCCAGGCGACAGCGCCGCTGCGGCGGCAGTCTCGTGATGTCGGCGCTGGCCAGCAGGACGCGTCCACCGTCCGGCGCAACAGTGCCGGTCGCGATGCCGAACAGGGTGGTCTTACCGGCGCCGTTCGGCCCGATGATCCCAAGCGCCTCGCCCTCGGCGAGCGCAAGATCAATGTCCCGCGCGACCACGACGGCGCCGAACCGTTTGGAGATTTTTTCTAGCGCAAGAATGGGCGACATGGGTTGACCGGGCCGACGTTGCCGGCTTGATTTAACACATAACCACTCACGGGACGTACCTCATGAAAATTGTCGGCTTCACCAAGGACGATGGCCTGCGGATCGGCGTCATCGAGGGTAATGAGGTGGTCGATGTCCAGGCGGTCGATCCGTCAATGCCGAATGATCTTGGCGCGGTGCTCAGGGAACACAACGGCGATCTCCAGGCGCTTGCTGATATTGCTAACCTTGCGCCGTCGTCGGCTAGGCGGCCATTCGCAGGATTGCGGTATGCGCTGCCGGTGGCGCGACCCGGCAAGATCATCTGCCTCGGCCTCAACTACCTGGAGCACGTTAAGGAAGGGCCGAACGCCGCAAACGTACCCAAATTCCCGACGCTGTTCGCGCGCGGCCTCAATTCCGTGGTGCCGCACGAGTATCCGTTGACTCGCCCGCGCGTCTCCGAAACATTCGATTATGAAGCCGAAATGGTGGTCGTGATCGGCAAGCGTGCCAAACATATGGCGCTCGAAAATGCGCTTTCCTGCGTCGCCGGTTTTACGTGTGCGAACGAGGGCTCGATCCGCGAATTCCAGCGCCACACGACGCAATGGCACATGGGCAAGAACTTCGACAACAGTGGCAGCATCGGGCCGTGGGTCGTCACCGCCGACGAGTTGCCGCCGGGCGGCAAGGGCCTCAGGATCGAGAGCCGGATCAACGGCAAGGTGATGCAGTCCGACAACACCGCGAACATGATGTTTCCGGTCGCCGAAACCATCGTCTATGCGACTCAGGGCATCACGCTCGAGCCCGGCGATCTCCTGCTCACGGGCACGCCATCGGGCGTTGGCCATGCCCGCAAGCCGCCAGCCTGGATGCGGAACGGCGACGTTTGTGAGATCGAGATCGAGGGGATCGGCATCCTGCGCAATCCGGTCGAGGACGAAAAAGCGTGATTGGTCTGTGACCGTGCGAACGAACTGGCGGATTATTTTAGAAGCGATCAGATCGCGGGCTGAGGGCATTAGTAGCATGAAACGCGGGTTATTCAGGCTTTGGGTTGTTTTGTCAGTTTGCTGGGTCGGAGGTATTACAGCCGTAGGCGTTCCAATGGCCATTCAACAGGTCAAAACAGGAACCTACAAACTGAGCAAAGACAGCACAGCTAAATCGCCAATATTTGAGCACGCCAACCCGTTTGATAAATATGACGGCGGTTGGATCGAAGTACAAATTCCTGATGGTAGCGAACTTTACCTTTACCAGCCACCCGCTCTGGACCACTCAGTAGAGCTGCACTTGGAAAACGAACAGCAGTCACTTGTTGATGAATTTAGGCGACAACGTTGGTGGCGGTACTGGGGCTTTGCGTGGCCGTGGCTTACAGCAACTTTTTTGCCCGTCATCAGCTTGCTTGTTCTAGGCCGTGCCCTGCTGTGGGTGGCTGACGGGTTCAGCAACCCTGCCTGACGTTGGGGGTAGCCGGGAACCGCTGAGACGTGCTACTATGCCTAGTGAACGCAAACAGGTGCACGATGACTACGCTTAAAGATAAAGAAATCAAAGAGATTGTGCAGAAGGTTGCGGAGGGCAATCACGTTGATATAGATGAAAAAGACATCTCAACCGCACCTGCCATTGACAGCGCCGGGCCCGATGCAATCGAAGTCATTGTTTCAATAGTGCCCTATCAATTCAAAGCCGCGGGCAGCACCTCATCACTGTTTGTTTCTCAGGTTCACCAGCGGTTGGCTGAGGCTGGTGAAGAACGCATGCCTATTGTTTGGTTTGGGGAAAAGCGTGCATCCTGACCCTCAGTGCCTATTTGATCAAGCAGACGCACTGATAGCTGGGCAGCTGAACGAAACCGACCTTAGGCGTGCAGTCTCGTCAGCCTATTACGGTGTGTTCCATTGTGTGCTCAGGCATGTGGCAGACACTGTTCTCGGGGCCGGTAATAGGGGCACCAACCTGTATCGGGCGGTTTACAGCGGTATCGCGCATGAGCAGTTGAGGACCGTTTGTCATAAGCTTGGTGGCCCTAAACCCGACGACAAGATAGTAAAAGGTCATGCTCCTAACGGTGGCTTTGGGCAAATCATTATTTTTGCGACGCTGACCTTGAACCTTCAGGACCAGCGCAAGTACGCTGATTATAACCCAGTGCGCCCGTTTCTAAGCCCTACTGCTGCTGCGGAAGCCGTCACCAATGCACGGGACGCAGTCAAGTACTTTGAGGAGGCAAGGCCCGAGCAGCGCGGGGCTTTTATTGCGCTGTTAGCCATGAAACTACGAAATGAGAGTTGATTGCCGGCCCCGTGGTGCGTTGAAATAAATAAGGAGGCCTGAGGCCACCTATCAAGGTCAAGCGATTTGAGCCAAAGGTCGCTTGAAATTGTAGTCGGGATCCACTGTCTCTCGACGCGCCTTTAACCCAGCTTCTGCCCCTTAAGCCAGCCTTCGCTGCGGCGATACAGCGCCGCCACTTCCGGTCCGTCGAGACCCGGCATGTCGGGCTTCACCTTGTAGCCGATACGGGTCTGCAGGTAGGCAAGGTGGCGGTAGCCCTCGGGGAATCGAGCGAGCAGGTCCTTGTCCAGATCGAGCCGGGCGGCCGGGTCCACCGGATCGAGGCGGTCTTTTTCGTAGATAGGCTGGCGCAGCACCAGGCCCCATCGGTCGTAGCGCTTCTCCAGGAAGTCGTAGAAGCGCCCGGTGCAGACCACGTCGCAGACGACATTTTCGACGGTTGCGCGCTGTGAGATCGTCATCTTGGTCTGGGCGATCGCGCGCACGCCAACAATATCGATCGATGAGCCACCGAGGAAATGCAGGATGCGCACGCCGCGCTCGTAGCCCTCCTGGCTCACCTTGATGAATTCATCCGCGCTGCCCTGGAACCAGGTCGCCATCATGCGCCCGTCGTCGTGCCACACGGTGCGGAAGCGCTCCCACATGAGGGCGTCGCGCCACACCGCCCAGTTTTCGATGAGCTGGCGGATGACGCGGTGGTCTTCGACTTCATTGGCTTTCATGTGGTCCTCGGGCGGCCCATCAGGGCGATCGGGCAGTGTCGATGTAGCGAGGCGAATGCCTCGCTGGCAAGCCGCACAACTCTGACGCGCCGTTTTGCGCGCCATCGGGCGCTATTTCGGCATAGGCGTGCAGCCGCTATATAGAGCGCAAGCGATCCCAAGCCCCGGAGGACCATATGGCGGCAGCGGAACATGCGGCCGACCCCAAGCACAACGTGCAGGCGGCACGGCAGGCCTATTACGACCGCATTTCCAAGTACGACATGGCGCCGCTATGGGAAAAGCTGCGGGACCTGGTTGCCAACGAACCCAGGACCCAATGTGCGCCGGCGATCTGGCGGTTCCGCGACGTCAAGGCCATGGTGTTGGAGTCCGCGGAGTTGATCTCGGCCAAAGAAGCGGAGCGGCGGGTGCTGGTGCTGGAAAATCCGGCGCTGCGCGGCCAATCGCGGATCACCCAGACGCTCTATGCGGGGTTGCAGCTCATCATGCCGGGCGAAGTCGCTCCTGCGCATCGCCATACTGCCTCGGCGATCCGCTTTATCGTCGACGGTGCGGGTGCCTATACCTCGGTCGAGGGCGAGCGCACTTACATGTCGCCGGGTGACTTCGTATTGACCGCCAATTGGGCAACGCATGACCACGGCAATACGACCGACCAGCCAATGATCTGGCTCGACGTGCTCGACCTGCCGACCGTCAACTTCTTCGAGACGATGTTCGCCGAACATCTCGACGACGAGAGCCAGGTGGTGCGGCATCAGGATGGCGACTCGGTCGCCTTCTTCGCCTCCGGGGTACTGCCCGACGGCGCGCAGGTGGGTGCTCGTGGATGGATGAAGCGGAGCCCGATCGTCAACTACACCTATGCGCGTACCCGACCGGTCCTGGAGCGCCTCTACAGGGCGGGCGATGTCGACAAGCGTCACGGCGCTCGGGTGCGCTACGCCAATCCGGTGACCGGCGGCTGGGTGATGCCCACCATGGGGGCGCAGCTTGCGCTGCTGCCGGCCGGCTTTGCAGGCGACAGCTACCGCGCGACCGACGGTACCATCTTCGTGTGCGTAGAAGGCGAGGGCGCCACCAGGATCGGCGACAAGGAATTCGCCTGGAGTCCGGGCGATGTCTTCGTCGCGCCGCCTTGGCAGCACTACGCGCATACGGCCGCGCAGGAATCGGTACTGTTCTCGATCTCCGACCGGCCCGCCCAGGAAGTACTCGGTATCTGGCGCGAGATTAATTGAGCTTTATCCTGTAGCCCGCATTGAGCGCAGCGAAATGCGGGGGACGGCCTCTCCAGGCGGCGCGGCCGGTCCCGGATGTCGCTGCGCTCCATCCGGGCTACATGATGCACGCGTCACCGCTTCTTATTGTAGTAATGCACGTCCACCGTCTCCCACACGCTGTTGATGTGGTAGGGATCGCTGTCGGTGAACGCGTCAATGGCGGCACGGTTCTCGGCTTCCAGAATGAACAGGCTCCCCACCGGTGTTTCCCCGTCACCCGCCACCAGGGTGCCGGCTGTCATCACAGAGACCCCATGATGGCCGGCCTGGTCGAGATGAATGCGATGGGCGCGGTAGTGCTTCGCGCGGGTTGCAAGCGCGTCCCTTCGGTCGACCGCGTGAATGACGAAGTGCACGGCGTTTTTCCTCCGTTGCGGATCCCACGTCCGCAGTCCGTAGCTCGCATTGAGCGTAGCGAAATGCGGGGCGGTCCCGCTACAGGCTTCAGCGTTCGCGCAAGCCGACCTTAGCCCTTTGCGGGCCGCATTGCATGGCGGCCCCCTTTCCGCCTCCCCGCCGTTCTGCGTTGTGTTAAGCTGTCCCGCGAGTGCGGACTTCGTAAGCAGAGCCGCATTACAGGGAGGTTTTGGCTATGACGAAGCAATTGCATTGCTTGCCGCTTGTCATGGGTTTCGCCGCCGCGGCGTCGGTCGCGATGCCGGCGGCGGCACAGCAGCATATCGGTGATCAGCCCGAGGCGTTGAATATGCGTCTCGTCGGCTACAATGATTTGCAGGCCCGCAGCGCCTATCAGCCTGTCATCCAGAAGCAGGGCGATCGCTTCATCCTCTATGTCGGGCATCACGGCGGCAGCCGCGATATTCCGAAGCCCATGAACCCGATGACCGGGCAGGCCGAATTCAACGGCACCTCGATCGTGGATGTCACCGACCCAACCAGGCCGCGATACCTGAAGCACATTCCGGCAGTGCCGGGCCTGGGAGAGGCAGGCGGCGCCCAGATGGTGCGCACCTGCGCCGGCAAGGACCTGCCCAAGGGCGATCCCGACAAGTTCTATCTGCTGCGCGTATTGTGCGGGCAGGGGCATGAAATCTGGGACGTCACCGACCCGCCCAATCCGACCTTGCTCACCCAAATCGTCATGGGTCTGCGCGACACCCATAAGAACTGGTGGGAGTGCGACACCGGCATCGCTTATCTGGTCTCCGGCCCGCCCGGCTGGCGCGTCAAGCGCATGGCACAGATTTATGACCTCAGCGATCCAGCCAAGCCCGTGCACATCCGCGACTTCGGCCTGCCCGGCCAGGAGCCCGGCGCGACCGGCACCATCCCGGCCGACATGCATGGCCCTATCTCCACAGGGCCGAAGGGCAATCGCGTCTATTTCGGCTACGGCACTGACAAGGGCGGCGTGATGCAGATCGTCGATCGCGAAAAGCTTCTCAACGGTCCGAAGGAGCCGACGCCCGAAAACCTGCGTTATCCGGAGATCGGCAAGCTCGAGCTCGCCGGCTGGTATGGTGCTCACACGACCTTCCCGATGCTGCAGATGAAGATCGACGAGTTCGTCAAGGACAAGGACGGGCAAACCCGCGACATCGTGATGATCGTCAACGAGCAGATCCGCAACGAGTGCCAGGAAGCTCGCCAGATGGTGTGGTTCGCCGATGTCACTCTGGAAAAGACGCAGACGATGATTTCCACCTTCGTGGTGCCGGAGTCGATGGGCCACTTCTGCGACCGTGGCGGCCGCTTCGGCGCCCATTCGTCGAACGAGAGTATGGCGGACGTCTATTACAAGAAGATCGCCATGGTGGCCTTCTTCAACGCCGGCGTCCGCGCCATCGACGTGCGCAATCCGTACCAACCGAAGGAGATCGGCTACTACATCCCGGCGATCACGGAGGCGACCGACAAGCGCTGCATCCAAGTCGACGGCAAGGAGCGTTGCAAGGTTGCGATTCAGTCCAACAACGTGGAAACCGATGAGCGCGGCTATATCTACGTGGTGGACCGCGCCAACACCGGGCTGCATATCCTGGAGCTGACGGGCGACGCCCGCAAAGCGGCGGGATTGCCGTAGGCACGCGTCCTTGCTCCCTCCTCCGTTCTTCGCAGGGGAGGGATGGGGCCGCTCGAACAGGCTCCTGTGCGGAAATCACCCCCGGATTAACTGCCTTGCCCTGACCGAACGTGACGCTTGATCGCATCCACTCGGTCCAACAGGTTTCCGGGTGGGATGTGAATCAGCTCAAAGCCGAAGTTACGGTAGGTCTCTTCGTGCACGCATTCGAAACGCAGTGATTCCTCAAGGCTGATCCGCCTCGCTTCCGTCGGCGTGACGAAGCCAAGTTTCTGCACGAAGAATACATGCTTCTGATAGATCGCCGTCGTTTCGACTCGCTTCAGTTCGCACGAAAGCGCGTCAGAGAGCGGGTGTCCGAGGTAAACCGCCAATGCAGCGGTGCAAATGGCCGATCGATCGTGAAACTGTACCTCGTCCGTCTCAAGAGATGCTCGAATCTGTCGCCGTCTCTGCAGTTCAGCAATCAAATCGATGAAAGAGGGACGCTTCCATGGTTCGGCAACTCCACGCGCCTGCTCCAGCGTAATGACGTCAGTGGCTGACTCCTCGACGACACTGAAGCCGTCAAGCTCCAATTGACGGATGATCGCCGTCTTCCCCGAACCAGGAGCCCCTGTCAGTATGAACCTTCGCATGCGCCCTTAGAATTGGTGCGCGGTCAGGGAGCAAGTTGGCCGCGCTGAATGCGACACCTTATGTCTTCGCGTTGCGTGGTGTCTGCCCGGATTGGTGGGCACTTCACCGCCGTAATTCCGCACGTCGCTGCTGCAGGAACCTTCGCACCGCCGGATCGGCCTCAAGCCCGATCGCGCGTTCATAGGCCTTGTCGGCAGCTTCCACGTCGCCAGTCAGCCGCAACAGCCCGGCACGCGCTGCCCAAAAGGGCTGGTAGTCGGCCAACCGCCGATCGTCTGCGAGTGCGTCGAGCGCCGCGAGGCCGGCGGCAGCGCCATCCGTTTCCGCAATCGCGGTCGCCCGATTGATGGCGACGACCGGCGAGTCGGTTATCGCCAGCAGCGCGTCATACATGCGGGCGATCGCAGCCCAATCAGTTTGTCCTGATATTCGCCGCGCCGCGTGCGCCGACTGCACCGCGGCTTCGATCTGATAGCGGCCGATCATGCCGGTGCGGCTTGCCTTGCGCAGCAGCGCTTCGGCTTCGTCGATCAGCTTATCGTTCCATGTGGATGGGTCCTGCTCAGCCAACGGCACATAGTCACCCCGCCCATTGCGCCGCGCCCCGCGCCGTGCCTCCGCATGCAGCATCAGCGCCAGAAGGCCGAGCGCTTCGGGTTCCTCAGGCAGCAGCGAAGCCACCAGCCGGCCGAGCCAGATGCCTTCGTCGCCGAGGTTGCGGCGGCGGGTTTCAGTGCTGGCCGGATCGGACCAGCCCTCGGCAAATGCCGCGTATATGGCCGCCAATACGGCGTCGAGGCGCGAGGCAAGGTCCGCACGTTCGGGCATCTGGAACGAAATGCCAGCCTCTCTGATCTTGTGCTTTGCTCGCACCAGGCGCTGGCTCATGGTGGCCGGGGAAACCAGAAAAGCTGACGCGATGGTCGCGGCATCGAATCCCAGAACCGTCTGCAGCATGAGTGGCGACCGGATTGTTGGATCGATTGCTGGATGCGCGCAGACAAACATCAGCGCGAGACGATCGTCAGGGATATCGATGCGATCGGCACTTTCCAGCAGTTCGTCAGAAATCAGCTGAATATGCCCAGCGACTTGCGCACTGCTGCGCCGGCGCCGGGCCGCATCGATCGTCTTGCGCCGCGCCACCGCCATCAGCCAGGCCTCTGGCCGATCAGGCACACCGTGTGCCGGCCAATCGAGAAGCGCGGCCGCGAAGGCGTCGGACAAGGCATCCTCCGCCCCCGCCACATCGCCGGTGCGCCTCGCTAGGTAAGCGACGAGCTTGCCATAGCTCCGGCGCGCCGCCGCTTCGGCGGTCACCCAGGCATGCTCGTCGTCGGCCGCGGGCATGTTCTTAACCTACATTTCCCAGATCGGGCGAACTTCCATCACGCCATGACTCGCGCCCGGACAGCGGGCTGCCCAAGACAGCGCGGTGTCGAGATCAGGCACATTGATCATGTAGTAGCCCCCGAGCTGCTCCTTGGTTTCGGCGTAGGGCCCGTCGAGAACCTGGGTCTTGCCGTTGGCGATCCGCACAGTGGTGGCCGCACTGGTCGGCTGCAACCGCTCGCCGCCAACCACGACACCTGCCTTTTTCATCGCCTCCGTATAAGCCACATAGGCGGCATGCCTCTGGTCCACGTCAGTCTTGCTTGCAGCCTTCATGGCAGCTTCGTTTCCGTAGATCATCAGCAGGTACTTCATGACGGTTCTCCTTGAATGACTATGGCCTGCCACGGTGGCTCGCCGGCACAATGACGTTTAGACCGGTGGGAATTCGACAGGCGTCTGGGGATTCCCTGAGAACACGGAAAATATCAGGGAATTTTCGAAATTTCCGGCCTTCAGGACCTTCAAAGTGTCAATTTACGAAACACTTCCAGTACGTTGCGCGCAAATGCGCCAAAAAGCGAGATCTCTAGGCCTTTTGCCGCAGAGTTAACAAATCCATCTTACGTAGTGCTCACCCAGTTCTCGACGCGAACCCCCGGCAGGCGCTGGAACTCGCGCGCGTTGTTGGTAACGACGATCAATCCTTCCGCGCGGGCGTGAGCACCGATCAGCATATCGAGCGGCCCCACCGGTGTGCCGAGGCGCTCCACATCCGCGCGGATCTGACCGAAATGGACAGCGGCTTTTGCGGGGAATGCCAGGATTTCCAGCCGTGCACTGAATTGCTCGATAGCTTGCAGGTTTTCCAGGCGCCGCGCTGATTTTTCTGCACCGTAATGCAGTTCCGCGAGCGTGATGCTCGACATGCTAAGTTGTTCGGCGAGTCGGTTGAATCGCTCACGCAGCTTCGGCGGGTAGTTCTTGATCACATAGATACAGATATTTGTGTCGAGCATGTACCGCAGCATCAAAGCGGCTCACGCTTTTCGAATGCGGGTTGCTCGCGTTCGCTCATGAAATCGTCGGACGCCCGCGGTCTGCTCGCAAACAGATCGTCCCAGCGCTTGCCCACCGGAGATATGAGGCGACTCTGTCCGATCCTGATGATCTCAACCTGATGGACATCATCCGGGAAGGCGACAGCTTTCGGCAGGCGAACTGCTTGGCTGCGGTTGGTGGTGAACACCGTTGAGCGAGTCATCTGTCGTTCCGGATCTATGTATATCCCAATGGGATATACATAGCGAATATGCAAGCTAACGACAAGCCGGTATGCGGTCAGGACGGCGATTGCGACCCGGATTTTGGCAAAACGAAACACCCCTAAAAACGGCTGTGAAATCAATTCCCTACGGACGCTGGATTTTTCGTTGACGGAGTCTCACCCCATCTCCCACTCCGGCCGGATCGGCCCCGATACGTCCGTGAATGCGCCGTCGACGAGTTCCGTCACCAGCAGCCGGTCCGGATCGACCGGGCCAGGCATCCGCGCCAGCCCTTTGGGGATGCGCCTGAACCCAGCCCTGGCGTAGTACGGCTCGTCACCGACGAGCACAACGAGGCGGTGGCCCTTGTGTTTTGCTTCGGCAAGCGCCCTCTCAATCAGAGCAAAGCCGATGCCCCGCCTCCGGAATGGAGGCTCAACGGTCACAGGGCCGAGCAACAGCGCCGCGGTCTCACCGATGCGGATCGGTGTCAGCCGCACTGAGCCGACCAGCAAGGTGCCGATCCGCGCCGTGAATGAGAGATCGACCACATTAGAGGCGCCTTCGCGGATCCTGAAAGCCGTGCGCGCATAGCGCCCGGGTCCGAATGTACGCTCGTGAAGCCGTTCGATAACGATTGCATCGGCGGGCGTTTCGACGAGGATGGTAAGGGCGAGCTCGGTCATCGGCGATCCGGTCTCGCCGATATCACCTCGCGGCCTGGACGTCCATCGGACAGCAGAGGTCGCCCGGTGCCGCCCTCCTCAGGCTGTCATGGGCAGAGTGGACGGCTTGCCGTAATTATGTGAGCATCGGTGGGCGGGTAGCGGCGGCGCAAACTTACGTTTTGCCTCACCGCTACCAGGGAGATACCGGCATGACCAACAAATTCACCGTTGGGATCAACGTCGCCGGCACGCGTCGCAGCGTGACGGTGATGGCGGAAGATGCCCTTATGGCTGCTCTCAAGGTGAAGCTGGAGCGTCCGAACGCCGCAATCAATTACGTGCGCCGGTGTAACAAACGCGGCGATCTTCGCCATCCCCACGACGCTGTAGCCGCCCAGCACAGGTGATCGCAGCCCGTTCGAGCCCTTTACCAGCGGGGCGATACAGGCGCTCCGGTCAGCACCTCGGCGATGCGCGCCCGTGTGGCGGCGCTGGTATCCTCCGGGAGCGCATCGCGCGGGAAAAAGCCGTGCGCCATGATTTCGTGGTCGGGCACCGGCGGTGCCGGCTGACGAAAGTGCCGCACCACGAACAGCACCACGTGGTCGCGGCGCGACACCGTCGGTTGGAAATAGACGCTGAATGGCGAGGGCGTGTCGAGAAGCTCAATGTTGCCTTCCTCCTTGAGCTCGCGCGCGAGCGCATCGCGCACGGTTTCACCCGGTTCGACGCCGCCTCCCGGAAGATGCCAGCCGCGCATATAGGTGTGTTTGACCAGGAAGACGCAACCCTGCCCGTCAATCACGAGGCCGCGCACGCCGAGTGTCAATCCCCGCGACAGGCGCCAGTAGAGATGTACGAAATTGCGGGCGACGCACGCGATTGGCAATCGCAGTTTCCTCGGGACCAGACGGAACTGCTTCATGTCAGCGGGCCGCCCTTGCGCTATTGCGCCTCGAGGTTTGCTACGTCCGCATGGCTGCCTGCCGCAATCGGGTTTTGCGCCGGCGCGCAGTCTCGATAAATTGAAACATCGCGGTCGTTTCGGCGGTTACAGTAGCTACATTATCCGTCGCATCGATTTCGTCCGCTGCATTTCGCGCCTGATTGCGATCGTTTTTTGTTCTCCGCCTGTTGTGGTTTCCAGCCCTGGCGCCCCCCACGCCGCCGCGGCTGCCACCGCGTCCCTGTTTTCGTTCGGGGACGCCGTCTTTTTATGCATAAATTGCGTTTATTAAAATGTATATGTGGTTTCCGCTCGCAGGTGTCGATCAATGTATTAAGCGCCTTCAGACCCCGTGGGACCAGCCGTACCATGAAACGTTTCACCGATTTGTCCGAGCAGGAAGTTCTCGCGCTTGCCATCAGCAACGAGGAGGAGGACTGCCGCATTTACCTCAACATCGCCGAAGGTCTGCGGCAGCAGTATCCAAGCTCGGCGAAGCTGTTCGAAGAGATGGCCGCCGAAGAAACGCGCCACCGGGGCATGCTCTACGACCTCTATCGCAGCAAGTTCGGGGAGTTCCTACCGTTGGTGCGACGGCAGGACGTGCGCGGCTTCATCAAGCACCGGCCGATCTGGTTGGTTCGACCGCTCGGGCTCGAGGAGGTGCGCAAATATGCTGCCGAGATGGAGTATGAGACAGCTCGGTTCTACCGCAGGGCGGCCGCTCAGACGCGCGATGTGTCGGTGCGCGAACTGCTGGTCGAGCTTGCTGATGCCGAGGACAAGCACGAGGGTCTCGCCGAGAGACTCGGCGAGCGCGTCCTCACTGCAGACGTGCGCGCGCGTGAGGACGAGACCGCTCGGCGGATGTTCATCCTGCAATATGTCCAGCCGGGCCTTGCGGGCCTGATGGACGGGTCGGTGTCGACCTTGGCGCCGCTGTTTGCCGCGGCGTTCGCAACCCATCAAACGTGGGAAACTTTCCTGGTCGGTCTTGCGGCATCGGTTGGTGCCGGAATTTCCATGGCCTTTGCGGAAGCGTTGTCGGACGACGGCGCTTTGACCGGACGGGGGGCGCCGGTGCTACGCGGTGGAATCTGCGGCCTGATGACATTTCTGGGTGGGATCGGGCATACACTGCCGTACCTGATACCGACCTTTTGGGTCGCGACCGTGGCATCATTCGTGGTCGTCGCGATCGAGCTCGCGGCGATTTCATATGTCCGTTACCGCTACATGGACACGCCGTTCCTCGCCGCCGCATTCCAGGTGGTGGTCGGGGGTGTGCTGGTGTTCGCGGCCGGCATCCTGATTGGAAGCGCTTAACCCCGCGGGATGAGTCAAGTGGCCACGAATGACATGGTGGGGCGAAACATTGCCAGGGGCGAAAAGGCCGTCGGCAAACCATTCGTGCTCGCGCATCTGTCCGATCTGCATCTTGCCCCGCTGCCACGGCCTCGCATGCAGGAGCTCGCTTCGAAGCGCCTCATCGGCTACCTCAATTGGCGACGCAGCCGCCATCGTGTCCATCGCCGCGACGCGCTTGACGCCATTACGCGCGACCTTCACAGCGAGCAGCCGGACCACGTGGCCATCACGGGCGATCTCGTCAACATCGCACTTCCTGCCGAGTTCGTGCACGCACGTCGTTGGCTCGAAGCCTTGGGGCAGCCGGTCGACGTGAGCGTGGTGCCGGGAAATCACGATGCCTATGTGGATGCCGCAGGTCTTCATTACGACCGGCACTGGTCGTCTTACATGACGGGAGATGACGCGCTCTCCGGCACCAAACGCGATCACCAAGGCCGCGCGGCTAACCTCACCCCTCCCCCCTGTGCCTCCCGACAAGGGGGAGAGGAGAAGACGTTATTTCCCTATCTGCGTCGACGTGGTCCGGTGGCGCTGATCGGGGTTTCGACCGCGGTCGCAACGCCGCCATTCATGGCTACTGGCAGGCTTGGCGAACCGCAAATTGCCCGCATGGCCGAAATGCTTGACACTTTGCGAACCTGGTTCCGTGTCGTCATGATCCATCATCCTCCGCTCGAGCAGCCGTCGGGATACCATAAACGCCTCATCGATGCGGCCAGCTTCAGACAGGCGATCGCAGCGGTCGGCGCCGAGCTCGTCATTCACGGCCATGATCACGTGCACGCGCTGGCGTGGCTTGCAGGGAAGGACGGCCGGGTGCCGGTAATCGGCGTACCGTCGGCATCTGGAGGCGCCCGCACGAAGCATGCCGGGGCCTACAATCTCTATCGCATCAACGGCAGCCCCGGCGCCTGGTGTTGTGAGGTGGTGACGCGCGGCCTGCGCCCACCGGGCTCGGTTGCCGAGCTCAAGCGGTTCGCGCTGTCATGGTGAGGGAACCAGTGATGCCGCAATCCATGCGGCCGCAAACGCTGTGGTGCCACTCGTTCTGTGAACGCGGTTTGTAGCGCGGATTTCGCTCTCCTCATTCCGGCTACACTGATCGGTTTCCTGGAATCGATCAGTTAAATGCCAATGCCGTAGGGCTTTGCCCAGCTGAGCCCGTCCTCCGTGCGCCCTCGCGGCCTGTACTCGCAGCCCACGAACCCCGCATAATTGCTGCGATCGAGCATGTCGAAGATTGCCTGGTAGTTCACCTCGCCTTCATCGGGTTCTGCCCGCGACGGCACCGCCGCGACCTGGACATGGCCGATGATCTCACGATGCCGCGCAAACCGCATCATGAGGTCGCCGCCTCCGATCTGGATATGATAGAAATCGAACTGCATGCGTACATTGGGCCGGCCGACTTGCGCGATGATCACGGCAGCTTGCTCGGGCCGATGCAAGAGATAGTTGGGACGGTCGCGCCGGTTTATGGGTTCAATCAGGATCGAGATGCCTTGTTCTTGGGCGAGGTCTGCGGCGCGGCCGATGTTAGCGACGAAGACCTTCTCGCTCTCGGCCCACCGCTCCGGCGGCACCTCGCCCGACATGCAGTGAATCGAATTGGCGCCGATCTCGGCCGCGTAGTTGAGCGCCTGGTGGAAGAGGGCATCGAAATCGCGCTCCCGCCCCGGCACGCCGGCAAGACCGGGCTCTCCCTCGGGGCCGAGAGGGGTGTTGACCCCCAGGATGGCGAGCTGGTGCCGTTCGATTTCGCGCCGCACGGCAGAAGCCGGTTGCTCGTAAGGAAACTGCAGTTCGACGATCCGGAAGCCAGCCGCTGCGGCGGCGCCGAACCGTTCGAGCAGCGGCCGATCCGCAAACAGATATCCGAGATTGGCGGCAAGGCGGGGCATCGCGACTCCTGGACCGACGGATACCGATAGTACGAATAGGCACGCTCTACCAAATTCTGTGGTGCGCCGGTGCCCGCGAAAGCTGGTGGGCAGAAAAGCAATTCTTGGGCGTTCGCCCACATACTGATCAACTGGGTTGCCGATTTCGTGGCCGGCAGACAAAACCATCCGCAGATCTATCAATAAATTAGCAATTTTTCCTGCCCATCCGCAGTCCCACTACAATAGTGGGATGTTTTGTGGTTGACGTTTTTGCGAGAGACTGATCTCCTTCAGATGGCCGTCGGGTCAGGACCCGTGCGGCAACACGATCGGCAAGGGGCGGAGGAACGCAAAGGACTCCGACAATGACGGCGCAAGAGCTCCTGGCGCAGATTTCCGACTACTGCCGACAGACCGGCTTGGCGGAATCGACGTTCGGGCGCCGCGCCGTTAATGACGGTAAGCTTGCTAATCGCCTGCGCAATGGCGGCCGCATCACCACTGAGACGGTAGATCGCATCCAGGCCTTTATGAGCGCCAACCGCGGCACTGGTTCGCAGCTGATTCGCGCTTATGACGGTGGATCGAGGCCGATGTCGCTCCCACCGACGGTCGCTCCGGATGCCGCGCCAAGGGCTGCTTCAAACCCCGGCCCGAAGCATTTCAGTATTCGTCCAGCACCCCAGGATCCGCAGCGCAACTTTCGCTTTTTCGATAACCGGCAGAAATATCTATTGTTTGTCAATACTTGCAGCGAAAAGTGGGTCGTGGCCCACCGGGTTGGGCAGGAATTGACCAATATTCATCCGCGCCCGCCGGCGGTACGCCTGTTCGATGCTGGCATCGGGGACGGCACCATACTGGCACGCGTGATGCGGGCGATGCACGACCGTTTCCCAGCCATGCCGTTCTATGTGGTCGGCAAGGAGATTAGCCTGGAAGATATCCGACTGACCTTGCAGAAGGTAGCCGATCGCTTTGTCGAGCATCCGGCGACGGTGCTGGTGCTCACCAACCTTGCCTATGCGGATGCGCCCTGGCTCCATGTTAAATCGGTAAGCGCGGCGTCGAGCCTAGTGTGGCAGGAGGCAGCTCTCACCGGCACCACCGCCCACAAGTTCGAGGAACAGATCATCGATCTGGAACCCTTCCTGGCGGAGAACTGGAAGGCCGGGGTCAGCCCTAAGACCGGCAACCCCGTCTACGAGCGCCCAGTCGTACTGGTGATCTATCGCGCCGATCATCGCTTCCTGCTTGATCCGATCCTGCCGCGGCCGGGCGGCACTCAGGCGGCCTACGACCTCGTCATCGCGTCCCAGCCTTATCGGGCCCGCTCACCGCTTGAATTCAAGACCCGCCGGGTGATCGCACCGCTCGCCCGCGCGCTCGGTCCCGGCGGCCGTCTTGTCGCCATCCATTCCCACGGTGGCGATCCCGGTCTCGAAATCGTGCAGCGCCTGTGGCCGGGCGATAATCCGTTCATCCACGATCGTCATCAGATCATGAAGGCGGTCAAGCAGGAGCTGGGCGCCGCCGGCCGCGAGCTCAATTTCAACGTCAATTCCGATAACCGCGCGCTGTTTCGTTACGACATGCACACCCTGCCGTCGGAGCTGTCGGATTCGATCGGCACGTCGACGCTGTTTGCCGCCTGGAACGCCGCCATCTACGTGGCCCAGGTCGAGGACGATCGAGTGGCTGCCGTCGCCAACGACGGCCGTTACCTCGACGCCACCCGCGAAGTGCTGCGCCGGAACGGCGGCCTGTGGTTCTTCGATGAATCGTATGTCATCTCGCGGCGGCGCAGTTAACGAGAGGGCCGACACCATGAGTGCCCATACTTTCGCCGCACAAGTTATGCCCAAGCCAGCGCAGCCTTCGGTGCATTCTCCGACGCGGCCGGAGCAGCGCATCGCAGCTTTCGCGGCGTGTGCCTCCTTCGAGGCGACTCGTTTGGCGCTCGGCGACATCGAGGCGCTGCGCATCGGAATCGCGCCCAAGACCCCGATCTATGTCAGCGCCGTCCCGGCGCGTCCGCTTGTCACGCAGATCGACACAGCCATCCGCCTTGCCGCGGCAGGCTTCGAGCCGGTGCCGCACATCGTGGCGCGTGGGTTTGCGAGCGGCACCGAACTCGATCGCCACCTCGGCCGGCTGGCTGACGAAGCGGGTGTCAGGCGCGTTCTTGTGATCGCTGGTGACTTCGCCGCGCCACTGGGCCCCTTCCATACGGCCATCGAAGTGATTGAAAGCGGGCTCCTGCACGCACGCGGCATAACCGAGGTCGGCATTGCGGGCTATCCGGACGGCCACCCCCGGCTTGCCGCCATCGACCTTGACCGCGCTCTCGCCGCCAAGGTCGAGGCCGCTGCGGAAACCGGGCTTGCGGTCCACATTGTCACCCAGTTCGGCTTCTCGGCGCCCGCCATCGTCAACTGGATCCGGCGCCTGCGCGACCAGGGCATTGACCTCCCGGTCCGGATCGGTCTCGCTGGTCCCGCGACGCTCTCCGGTCTCATGCGCTACGCCCGCATCTGCGGCGTGACGGCCTCGGCCCAGGGCCTGGTGCGCCATACCGGACTTGCCAAACACCTGTTTGGGATGGTGACGCCTGATACGGTGTTGCGGCCGCTCGCCGAGGCGGCGGCAGCCCTCGGTGAGGTCTCCCCGCATATCTTCTCGTTCGGCGGTCTCGCCGCCGCCATACGCTGGGTCGCCGCCGCCGCAGCAGGACGCATCGCGCTCAACCGGGCAGACGGGTTCACGGTGGAGCCGCCGTGAGAGGGGCTGGGCGCAGACAGGCTTGCGACGCGAAATACTAAAGCACACGGAGGCGAAACCGCCCCCGGTACCAGTGGCTTCCCGAAAATTTGAGTCGGCCTCAATTCCACCGCTCTTCACGCAAATGAAGGAGTGCGACCTCTTGCGCCGTGCGGCGGCTTGATTCATGGTCCCCGCGGTGGAAGCGAAGGGCGGCACAGTGACGGATGAATGAGTCCGCAGAGCCGCCGCAACCTTCTCCTCACCGCGAAAGAGTGTGGAAAGGGCCAAGCACTATCGAGTGCCCCCCAAGGCCGCTGTCATCCATTGCGCCCGGAGAACTGTGACGTGACTCATAGGCTCATTGCGGTCGCAAATATGAAAGGTGGCGTCGGAAAGACCGCAACCGTCGTTGCCTTAGCGGAAGCGCTTGCAGCCCAAGGAGCAGCTGTTCTCGTGATCGATGCCGACGCTCAGTCGAATGCTTCCATCTGCATCGCGGGCGATGAAAATCTGAACAAGCTTATATCGGACGGCCGTTCTCTCGACGGGTTCTTGGCTGATCATCTGCTGGGAGGTCGCACCGATCCCTTCGTGGATCGCATCTGCCATCATGCCAGCGACGTTTCGCATGCCGGTGAACCGTTGAACCTTTCTCTCCTTGCGGCAAGTTCTTATCTGCGTCTTCTTGAACGAGACATCATTTATGAACTCACCCGCAAGAATTTCGGCCTGCACGCGATCGTTGGCCAGATGACGCGCATTCTTCACGCAGAGCTGGCCAGACCGGTCATGAAATTCCACTACGTCCTGGTCGATTGCGCGCCGGGGATTTCCGCCATCACCGAAGCCAGCATCCGTCTGGCCGATCTCGTGATTGTCCCGACCATCCCGGATTTCCTCTCGACCTACGGTTTGAACACCTTCTGTAAGAACCTCTGGACCGGCAAGTTCGCGACGGACTTCGGATTGAAGCCGCCGCAACGATTGCCACATGTTCTGATCACGCGGCACCGCCCGATCAGGGAGCATATGCAGACGATCGCGAAGATCAGAAACGAGACCCGGTTCGCGGAACCGAATTTTCAGCCCTTGGACGCCACCATACCGGAGGCGGCCGCCGTCGCGGCTGCGCTGGGCAAAACGGGTTATTGCCCCACCTTCACTAACAAGTGGGGCCACATGGTTCCGGTGCTCAACAAACTTGCCGATGAGGTCAGGGAGATTGTGAATGGCGCTTGATGTCGATGGCTTTGCGGTCCTGCGCAGCATCGGTTCCCATCCCGATACTTTTGCGGCGATTGCTGCCGAGCTTGCCAAAACCGCGCGAAACCTCGTGGTCAAACAAATAGGGCATAAGGACACGGGGCTGAAGGCAGTACGCGATATTCACGCCGCCGTTGGGGAGGAAGCCTTCAGGCTGATTGCGGACGGAATGTCCGACGCTCAAATCAAATCTCTTGCGACCAGGCTGGACAAGCATAATCCGGAGCTGAAGATCTCGAATGGTGCGGCACGGAGGCGCCATGTCCTGGCGCTGGCGGAAGGCTCGGCTGAGCCGTCGCAAAAGCAGAAAACGGCACGCAAGCCGGTCCAGCCGAAGAAGGCTCCGGTGCCTCCAAGTGCCGTCGATCGCATTCAGTTCATTTCTGCGGGCGCAACTCGCAAGCGGTAAGGCGCGGATACGGGCAGCTGATATCGGCGCTGCGCGGCTTTGCTTAACCCACCATTTCGGCGCGCGGATTATAGTGGACTGCGGCCTCACCTTCCCTCGCGTCCCCAGGTCAGCGCCAGGCTCCCCACCAGCAGCAATAGCCCCAGCAGGCCGGTGAACATCGGCAGCACGCCGATACCGCGCACCACGCTGGCTTCGCGGACCTTCAAGCCGATCCAGTCGTCGCCCTTGAGGGTGTCGCTCGATCGCACGCCGAGGATGCGCGGCACCGCAAGGCTCGATCCGTCGACGAGGCGGCGTGAGTCGCCGCCGGTTGCGTTGGCAAGCGGTGCCATCACGGCGGTGGTCGAGGTGACCTCGGCGAATTCCTTCGGGTTGGCGGGGCCGACATTGACGAGCGTCGTCAGCTTGCCGTCGGTGGCGCGCCACAGCCCCAGTTCGGTGGCGTCGACCACCTTGCGCCACACGCCGGGCTCTCCCTGATCGAGGGTCAGGTTGCGCTGGGCGCCCGATGGCGACGTGAGGATCACGGGCGCCACGCTGTCCGCCATGGTCTGGCGCTGCACGGTGATTTCGCGGCCATGGACGAGCAGGCGCAGGGCCTCTTCCTCAAGGTCAGGCTGCTTCATCAGCCAATGCGACACCCGCCGCAACAGGTCGATATGCGGGCCGCCGCCTTCATAGCCGCGCGCCCACAGCCAGATGTGATCCGACAGAATGAGGCCCAGCCGTCCTTCGCCCTCGCGCGCGAGCACCAGCAGCGGCTGGTCGCCGGCGCCATTCATCAAGGGAGTGCCGCTCATGGTCTTGGTATCGACCACGCGGAAGAAGCGGCTCCAGTGCGGCGGTTCTTCATTAGCTCCTTCGAGGCCGCGTGTCACCGGATGGCGCCGGCCCAGGTCGGTGAGGCGGGCGTAGAAGGCATCCTCGCTGACATGCCCCGTGGGCTCGGACGGCAGGATAGCGTCCAGCGCCGTGCGCCAGATGCTGGTCGGCCCCGCATACTCCGACCCAGCCGCAACCAGCACGGCGCCGCCGTTGCGGACATATTTGACGATGTTATCAAAATAGATGGGCGGCAACACGCCCTGCCGCGCATAGCGGTCGAAGATGATGAGCTGAAACTCGTTGATCTTCTGCTGGAACAACTCGCGGGTCGGAAACGCGATCAGCGACAACTCGTTGATCGGCGTGCCGTCCTGCTTCTCGGGCGGCCGCAGGATGGTGAAGTGGACGAGATCGACGTTGGCGTCGGACTTGAGGAGGTTGCGCCACGTGCGCTCACCCGCGTGGGGCTCGCCGGACACCAGCAGCACCCGCAGCTTGTCGCGCACGCCGTCGATCGACACCACGGCGCGATTGTTGACCGGTGTTAATTCGCCCTCCAGCGGCGCCGCCTCGATCTCGACGATATTTTGGCCCGCATGGGGGATTTGGACCTGGACGTTGACCTGCCGGCCGGCCGTGACGACGCGGCGGTCGAGCAGTTCGCCGTCACGGCTGATCTTCACCTCGGCGGGCGAAGGGGGGGCACCTTCGTCCTCGACCCGAAACGATATGGTCTGGTTCTGGCCCACGATGCCGAACCGCGGCGCCGCTACTAGCACCACGCGGCGATCTCTTTCATTGGGATTGCCGGTAATGAGGGCATGGACCGGCGCCGTAAAGCCAAGCGCGCCGACGTCAGCCGGCACGTCGTGGACGCGGCCGTCGGTAATGAAGATCGCGCCGGCGATGCGGTCGGGCGGCACGTCGGCGAGCGTCGCATTGAGGGCGCTAAACAATCGAGTGCCGTCGGTCTCCCCATCGGCCTGGCCAGCCTCGATCACGCGCGTCTCGATGCCGGGAATGCGTTCAAGCCGCTGGGTAACCGCTGCGCGCGCAGCCTCGGTCTGCGCCGCGCGGTCGCCGAAGCCCTGGCTGGGGCTCTTATCGACAACCACAACGGCGACCGAGGTGAGGGGGTCGCGGTCCTCGCGGGTGAGCGACGGGTTAGCGAGTGCAAGCACCATGAGCGCCAGTGCTCCCGCCCGGATCAGGACTCCGCGGCTGCGCGCAAGCACCAGCAGCGCCGTCACGACGGCCGCGACGGCGGCGGCCGCCCAGACGAATTCGATGGGAACGAGAGGCGAGAAACTGATGCCGAAAGCCACGTGTGGGTTCCTACTCTTGGATTCCTACTGTTGGTTTCCTCGCCGCCAAGGTACGGAGGGGCGGGCAAAGCGAAGCGTGCCCACCACTGCTGTATCTGCCGGATCCGATGGACACAGCACGCAAGAGCGTGACTAGGCCCACCCTGTAAATTCTCCTATTGGCCGAGCCGTTCGAGAAGCGCCGGAACATGGACCTGGTCGGCCTTGTAGTTGCCGGTCAAAGTGTACATCACGATGTTGACGCCGGCGCGAAAGGCGAATTCACGCTGGCGCGGCTCGCCGGGCACCAGCGGCAGCATCGCCTGGCCGTCGGGGCGCGTCGCCCATGCGCCGGCCAGATCGTTTGACGTAATGATGATCGAGGAAACACCATCGCCGCCGCGCGCCGGACGCTTGTTATCTTCGTCTTCCTCCTTGTCGGGGCTCTGCAGTGCCTCGACCCAGAGCTGCCCCGAGGTGAAACGGCCGGGAAAATCGCGCAACAGGAAGAAAGTCTTGGTCAGCACATGGTCGCGCGGCACCGGCTCCAGTTCCGGAATGTCGAGTGATGACAGAATCGAGCGCAGCTCAACCATGCCGGGGCTGTTCGCTTCGCCGCCCGGACCAGGTGGCGCAAGGACAGCATCGCGGGTGTCGAACAGCATGGTGCCGCCCTGCTTCATGTAGGCGTCAACGCGCGCCAAGGCCTGGGGTGATGGCTTCTTGGCGCCAGGCACGATCGGCCAATAGACGATCGGAAAGAACGCCAGCTCGTCACGTTCCAGATCGACGCCGATCGGATCGCCGGCCTCGAGCGCAGTGCGCTGGGCCAGGAAGGTGGTGAGGCCCGTTAGCCCGGATTTGCTGACCGAATCCGCCTCGCCATCGCCCGTCACCACATAGGCGAGGTGCGTTTCGAGCGTCGCTCGCGAGGCGAACTGGTCGGCCTTGGGGTCGGCGGCACGCGACTCGCCGCGGGTGACGGCGAGAGCAAGTGCGACGCCGGCGACAATCATGAGACCGGTCGCAAGGCGGCGCCGCGGCAGCAGCCGGTAGATACCGCCCGCAAGCCAGAACACAACCAGCGCATCGATCAGCAGAAGCACCAATGCTGCCGTGAAGACCGGTCCGCGCAAGTCCTGCGGCTCGGTGGTGCGGAAATATTCAAGGCGCGAATTGAGGGGTTTGAAATCGATCGGCACCAGTCGGTCAGCGGGTGCCAGCGTGTTGACTGCGACCAGACCCTCTGGCGGGCCGTAGAAGCCCGGCGGATTGTCCGCGGTGGCGCGTCCCACATAGCCGGCGGGAACCGGACGTGCAGTCGGCGGCGGCGGCTCGAAGCTGCCGAAACCATCGAGTACACGGGTCGGCGGCACTGCGTCCCGCGCTGTGCTTTGCGCGCCTGTGGCGGCATTGGCCTCGGTCGACGCCGTCGCGCCGGAGATACCGACGATGCGCTTGAGCATATCGACAAAGGCGCCGGACAAGGGAAGGTCGGACCATTTGGTATCTGCCGTGACGTGGAACAGCACGATCATTCCCTTGCCTTTCCGCGCCGCGGTGACGAGCGGCGTCCCATCAGCGAGCATCGCCCAAGTGTGCTCCGACAACCCGGCATCGGGCTCGGCCAGTACCTGTCGGCTCACCGTCACATCGTTTGGCACCGTCATCCCATTGAAGGGGCTCTCGCGCGAAAAAGCAGCGAGTTGCTGCGGCTGATCCCAGCTCAGGCTGCCGCCGAGAATACGGCCGCCACGGCGCAGCTTTACCGGCACCAGCTGATCGTCCGCAGCCGCGAGCCGCGGGCCCGCGAACCGCACGAGCACGCCGCCGTCATCGATCCACCGGGTCAGGCGGTCGTGCGCGTCGCCTGCGATCGTGCCGACATCGGCAAGGATGATCATCGGCAGGTGCTGGTCGATAAATTGGTTCACCATCTCGCCGGGAGAGGCGCGGTCGGCAAGCCGGACATCCGCAAACGGGCTCAGGGCGCGAGAAAGATAAAACGTGGAGGCGAGCAGCGGCTGCGCCGTATCGGCGGTCGAGCCCGTGATTACTCCGACAGTGCGCCGGCGCCACCGCTTGTCGAGGAGTTGCACGGCGCCGGCCGAGCGCTCCCCTTCGATCTCGATCCGGGCGATGTCGTTACGGATCTCAACCGGCAGATCGAGCTGCGCGTCGGTTTCGCGTTCATCGGATTTGAAACTGAAGCTCGCTTCCCCGAGCGGCAGTCCCTTGAGATCGAGGGCGCGCACGGCACCGACGTCGTCACTGCCGGGGGCAGCGCGGAGGACCTTCACACTGAGCACGCCCGCCGCATTGTCGGCTGCAGTGAGCGCGCGGGCTGGCTTGATGCCGCCCTCTACGATCGTGATAGGCCGCTTGTCGGCAATGCGGGCAAGCGACAGAACAAAATCAGCAGCATGGCCGGCATCGACGCCATCGCTCAGCCAGACGATCTCGATATCCGGCGTTCCCATCAGGAAACGCTCCAGCGCCGGTATGGCTTCGGTGCGCTCGAGTGCGTGGGGCTGCGGTTTGACGAGCCGTAGCCGCGCCCGCGCGGCGGAGGGTGTTTCCAGCGAAATGTCGCGCGCCGTCACTGACAGCGGCGCCACCGCAACCCCGCGGCCGTCAGCGTCGGCGCGGGCGATGAGGTCTTCGGCCGTGCGCAGGCGCGCATCCCAGGTAGAGGCCGCCGCGAAGCCGTCGTCGATCAGCAACAGCAGGGGTCCGCTGGCGCTGGTCGTCGCGACCGGAGGGTTCCAGAGCGGCCCCGCCGCAGCGATGATGACCAGCGCCGCCAGCACGAGCCGCAGCAGGGTGAGCCACCATGGCGTGCGCGACGGCGTCTCCTCCTTGGGGGCAATGTCGAACAGCATCCGCGTTGGGGGAAAATCGATACGCCGCGGTCGCGGTGGCACCAGACGCAGCAGCCACCATAGGATAGGCAGGCTGAGCAGACCGAGCAGGACGAGCGGTTCGGCGAAGGCGAGGGGGATGCCGGCGATCATAGTTGTCGCTCCATCGAGCCGAGGTCGGGAGCGCGATGTCCGACGCCGCCCCGCTCGCTGCCAAGTCGCTCATGCAGCTTGAGCAAGAGATCGGTCGCCGGCCGGTCGGTGCGGTGGATGATGAAGCTCCAGCCGAGCCGCTCGGTCTCGGCGCGGATTTCGGCGCGATGGCGTGCAACTCTCGCTTGGTAATCCTCGCGCCAGTTCTCGGCCCGGCCGGCCGTGATAGTTCCGGCGCCTTCCGGCTCGACGAATTCGATCCGCCCCGCGTAAGGAAAGGTCTCCTCGGCAGGGTCGACGATCTGTACCACGTGTCCCAGCGATCCGTTTGCCGATAGCCTGGTGATAGTCGACTTGATGTCGGCGAAGGGGCTCCACAAGTCCGACAGCATGATGAACTCGGCGAGCGGCGCCGGCGCAAAAGCTGCCGGCAGCAGGCTTGTCCGCGCGGCAGGGTCGTGGATCATGGTCTGGGAGATCTTCTCAACCACGTTGCGGGCACCGGTCGGCCGCGTCAGGCCGGGAATGCCAACCCTTTCCCCGCCCTGGACCAGGGTCTCGGCGAGCGCAAACGCCATTACCAGCGCGCGATGTAACTTGCTCTCCTTGGCGAGCGGTGAGCGGAACGCCATGGACGGCGACCGGTCGGGCCAGATCCACACGGTGTGAGCGGCTTCCCATTCCTGCTCGCGGACATAGAGAAAGTCGTCGCGCGCCGACCGGCGCCAGTCGACGCGGGCCGCCGGTTCGCCCATGACGAAACGGCGATATTGCCAGAAATTCTCACCCGAGCCGGCGCGGCGGCGGCCATGCAATCCGTGGATGACGGTCGCAGCAATGCGCCGCGCCTCGAGGATCAGCCGCGGCATGCTTGCCGCAAGGGTCTGGCTTTCGCCAACCGCGTGGGGGACTGCCGCGACGTCGGGAGGCGCGGATGAGAATAGAGCCATCATCCGATCCGCGACTTCAGGCGCCCGACGACTCCCGGTATGGTTTCACCGTCGGCGCGCGCTGCGAAGGTCAGCGCCATGCGATGCTTGAGAACTGGTTCAGCGAGCGCCATGACATCGTCCGCCGAGGGCGCCAAACGCCCGTCGAGGAGCGCGCGGGCGCGCACCGTGAGCATCAAGGCCTGGCTTGCGCGCGGGCTCGGACCCCAGGCGATGAGCTTCCCGACATCGCCTGCTTCGGGGCCGGGGCGAGCCGAGCGCACAAGGGTCAGAATGGCCTCGACGACCGATTCGCCGACTGGCAGTCGGCGCACCAGCCGCTGAGCCGCAATCAGGTCCTCGGCAGTCATCACAGGCTTCGGCTTGGTTTCCTCCGTGCCGGTGGTGTCGAACACGATGCGGCGCTCAGCATCGATGCTCGGATATTCGACGTCGATCTCCATCAGGAAGCGGTCGAGCTGGGCTTCGGGAAGCGGATAGGTGCCTTCCTGCTCGATGGGATTCTGCGTTGAGAGCACGTGGAAAGGCCGCGGCACGTCGTGACGCGCGCCCGCAACGGTGACATGCTGCTCCTGCATGGCCTGCAACAACGCCGACTGGGTTCGTGGGCTGGCGCGGTTGATCTCGTCAGCCAAGAGGAGCTGGGCGAAGATCGGGCCTGGAATGAAGCGGAAATTGCGCTTGCCGGACGTCGTTTCTTCCAGCACCTCGGTGCCGAGAATATCGGACGGCATCAGGTCCGGGGTGAATTGGATGCGCCGCGCCTCAAGCCCCAGCACGGTGCCCATCGTGTCAACGAGCTTGGTTTTGGCAAGGCCCGGAAGCCCGATCAGCAGCGCGTGACCGCCGCACAGCACGGTTATAAGTGCCTGTTCAATCACCTTGTCCTGACCGAAAATGACCGCACCGATTGCTTCTTTAGCGGCGCGCAGATGCATGGCCGTGGTCTCGGCCGCACGCACAATCATGTCTTCCAGTTTCTCCAGGCTGTCGCCCGACGATATTGCCATAAGGCTCGCTCCTCGCTCTTCCCGCCCCCGTATTTCTGACAGAGGGATGGCTTGCAAAAATCAGACCGCAACTGGACTCTAACCGTGCCCAAACGCGGCCGGTGTCTGTTTCCCTACCCAAGTGTACGCTATTTTGAGTGTACGCTATTTTGCCGCAATGGCGATTGCTTTGGCGCAATAACCGTTCCCAGCTGGGACATCATATTTTCGCGAGCGGCCAGTCGTACGTTACTTTTTACAGTAGAGCCAACCATGGCGAAGACAAGGCAGATTGCCAACAACGGCCTCGAAGGCATTGCGGGCGCTGTGAAATCCGCGTCCCGCAAAGGGCTGCCCCCCGTCCACCTGTGGAATCCCGCATTTTGCGGTGAGATCGACATGCGGATCGCAGCCGACGGTACCTGGTTCTACCAAGGCACTCCGATCGGCCGGCCCGCTTTGGTCAAACTGTTCGCTTCTATTCTCAAGCGAGAGGGCGAAAAATACTTCCTTGTCACTCCGGTGGAAAAGTGCGGCATCGCGGTGGACGACGTGCCGTTCATGGCCGTCGAATTGCAAATCGACGCTGCAACCGACCAGCAGCTCTATTTCCGTACCAATGTGGACGACTGGGTCGCATGTGGGCCCGATCATCCGCTGCGGTTTGAGCCGGAGTCCACGACGGGGGGCCTCAAGCCCTATGTCCACATCCGCCGCGACCTGTGGGCCAAGGTAACGCGCGCCGTCTTCTATGATCTCGTAGACCTCGGCGAAGTGCGCCAAGTCGGAGGCGCGCCGATGTTCGGCGTTGCGTCTGCCGCCGAATTTTATGCTATGGCCCGGGCCGACACCCTTGAGGACATCACCCCATGACGAATGCGCCGGCCCAAGCCGACGTTGCCCCTGGATTGGACTTCTTCGAGCGTGCGCGCCAGCGGCTCTCCTTCGACGTGCCGACTGCGCTGCGCGACTTTACGGCGCCGGCCGTGCGGGGCGATCTCGATCTCGACCCGGAGTCCTGGGAGAAGGCGGGCGTGACAGCCGCCAAGCCAGCCGCGGTGCTCGTCCCGGTGGTCGATCGGCCGGTCCCCACCGTAATCCTGACGCAGCGCACGGCCGATCTACCGAGCCATGCCGGCCAGATCGCCTTCCCGGGCGGCAAAATCGACGCACCGGACGAGACACCGGTGGGGGCCGCGCTGCGCGAGGCCGAGGAGGAGATCGGGCTCGCGCCGGCGCTGGTGGAGCCGCTCGGGTATCTCGATCTCTATCTGACCTTCAGCGGCTTCCGTATTCTTCCCACGGTCGCACGAATTGCGCCGGATTTTGCACTTGCGCTCAACTTATCGGAAGTGGTGGAAGCCTTCGAAGTGCCGCTCAGCTTCCTGATGACGCCGGAAAATCATCGGCGCAACAGCCGCGACTGGAAAGGTATCATCCGTCATTATTATGAAATTTCTTACCGGAACCGCTACATTTGGGGCGTCACAGCGGGTATCCTGCGCAATCTCTATGAGCGGATCTACCGGGAATAAAAAAAGAGAGTTGAATGAAGCTCATTGCCCGCCGCCCCCCGCTCCGCGAACCCCAATGATGCGCCAGGTTGCCACCGAGCTTGCGCTCTTCCTCACGCCGTTCGTCGCCTACGCGCTGTTTCTGTGGGCAACGCGCACGGGCGTGCTCGATCTTTCGGCGTGGTCGCCGCCGCGCCTCATGTGGCTCAGCGTTGCGGCATTGGTGCTTGTGATCGCGAGCTTCCTGGTACTGGCGGAATTCGGCGGAATGCCACCCGGCTCAACTTATGTGCCGGCGCATCTGGAGAACGGGCGGTTTGTGCCCGGCGCCGAGAGATGACCACCCTGCAATTGCATGACGCGGGCTGGCTGGGCGCGCCGGCGCTCGCGCGCGCACTTTCGATCCTCAACGGAGGCGGCGAGGAGGCGCGCGTGGTCGGGGGTGCGGCACGCAACGCCCTGATGGGGCTGCCTCTGAGCGATATCGACATTGCCACCACGGCTTCGCCCGATGAGGTGGTGCGTCGTGCGACAGCGGCCGGATTGAAGGCGGTGCCGACAGGCATAGACCACGGCACGATCACAGTTGTGGCTGATGGCACGCCGTTCGAGGTCACCACGTTGCGGCAGGACGTCGAGACCTTTGGCCGCAAGGCCAAGGTCGCGTTCGGGCGCGATTGGAAAATCGATGCCGAGCGGCGCGACTTCACAATGAATGCGCTGTCGATCTCGCCCGACGGCACGGTGTACGACTACGTCGATGGCCTCGCCGACCTGAGGGCGCGCCGCGTCCGCTTCATCGGCGATCCGGCGCGGCGTATTGCAGAGGATTATCTGCGCATTCTGCGATTCTTCCGCTTCCATGCGTCTTATGCACATGGACCTCCCGACCCTGCCGGGCTGCATGCCTGTATCGTCGCGCGCAACGGGTTGCGCGCCTTGTCGCGCGAGCGGGTTCGAGCGGAGATGATGAAGCTGTTGATCGCGCCGTTCGCGGTGCCGACTCTCGCCGTGATGGCGGAAGCGGGTTTCGCGACACTGCTGCTTGGTGGCGTGCCGCTGCTCGCGAGCTTCGCCAACATGATCAAGGTCGAGCAAGCGACGGCGGTCGCGCCGGACGCGGTGCGTCGGCTCGGCGCGCTCGGCGTCCTGGTCACCGAGGACGCCGAGCGGTTACGAGACAAGCTGCGCCTGTTCAATGCCGAGTACGACCGCCTCGCAGCCATGTCGGACCGGTGGTGGCGCGTATCGCCAGCGCTTGGCGACGCCGGCGCCCGGGCACTCCTGTATCGGCTGGGGCCTACCAAGTACGTCGATCGCATACTGATCGCGTGGACGCGGGCACTGCCGGGGGCCGCCGATCCGGCGTGGCGCGACCTCGCTTCGCTGCCGACCCGTTGGACGGCGCCGCGCTTTCCGCTCAGATCCGCCGACCTCGTTACGCGCGGCGTGGCGAGGGGGCCGGCGCTCGGCGCGGCCGTGCGCGCCGCCGAGGAGTCGTGGATCGCGGCGGAGTTCCCGCAGGATCAGGTTGCGCTCGATCGCATTGCTGACGATGCTGCGCGCCGCGCGACGGTGATATAGGTCGAACGCATGTGCCCCGGCGGTCGGCATTTGCGGCCGTAACTCTCCGAAAGCAAGGCTCTGTCTCCGTTCGACGATATCTCGATCCCGCAACTCCTGCTGATTGCCGCTGCGGCCGTGTTCACTTCGCTGATCGGAGGCATCGCCGGCTATGGCACCGGAGCGCTGATGCCTCTGGTCCTGGTGCCCATCGTCGGGCCCGAGCCGGTGGTGCCGATCATTGCAATTTCCGCGACGCTTACCAATTTGAGCCGCTCGCTGGCGTTCCGCCGCTTGATTGATTGGCGGCGGGCGAAAGTCGTCGTTGTCGCCGCGATTCCGACCTGCATTCTCGGTGCCTGGGCCTACACACTGCTGTCCGGTCCCGGCGCGATGCTGCTGATCGGCTCGATGCTGGTCCTGGTGGTGCTGCTGCGCCGCGTCGTCGGGCGCCACGGATTTCGGGTTGGCGATCGTGGGCTGGTGGTGGGCGCCTGCGGATGGGGGCTTGTGGTCGGTGGCACCAACGGTGCGGGCGTCATCATCATCTCGCTGCTGGTCGCGGCGGGCCTTACCGGCGCATCCGTAATTGCAACCGACGCCGCGCTTTCGGTCGTGGTCGGCCTCGCCCGGTTCGCGGTGTTCGGCATCGCCGGCGTTGCCACCACGAAGGTTATCGCCGTGGCGTTCCTCATCGGGGCGGCGACGCTTCCGGGCGCATTTCTGGCGCGGCTGATCATCGAGCGCCTGCCGGTACACGTCCACACCGCGATGCTCGATGCGGTCGTGGTGATCGGGGGGGTAGTGATGATCGCCGGGGCGGTGGGAAAGATGTAGGGATCGCAAGCCAGCGTGGCTTGGCAAGCCGAGAGAGCTGGGAGTGTGACTCCTGACGTGCGACAGGTAGCGGAACCCGATACAGGACTATTGGGGTTCGTAAGTGGGTGCTGTCCCGGTGAGTTTAAGTCTCGCGCAATTGAGGGCCGAACATACCAAAGCGTTGGGCCCTCCTCATTGGCGATCCTGCCAAAGCGCAAAAGTTACGCTTTGCCCGCACCTGCTTTTCCGATTTCAGGAACTTCTCATCCCCCGCCGCCCGGGGCCGGCGTCCTGGCCGCCACGGGTCCGACGATCCGCTCGAAGTCGGCGTTTGATCCCGGGTTGCCGTGGATCGGAACGTGCTGCGCCACATCGAGCTTCAGCCGCTTGATGTTCCTGAACAGCGCAACGGCGTTCAGGTTGACATTCGCAAGCGTCCCTCCGGCAGGCGGAGGCCCGTAGAGATCGGCATTGATGAGGATCTTGTCCTGCGGGAGATAGGCGACCAGCATGTCGTCAGCATGATTGAGATTGTCGACGTGGTACAGCTTGATGCTGTGCTGCCCGTCGCTGATCGAGTACTCGTCCGTGAACGTCTGCAGCGTGACCGGGCCGGGACCGGTCGGGGCAAACGGGAACTGCGACAGCCGGTCAGGCTCCAGGGTCCGCGACTGCGGCCCCAGGACGACCTTCTGGAAATAGTCCCTGTCATGATCGTCAGCGATGACCGTGGCGCCTTCGGCGGCGTAGGTTCGCACCCCGCCGAGATGATCGAAGTGGTGGTGCGTGACGACCACATAGCGGATCGGCTTGTTGGGAATTGTCTTCTTGATTTCCGCGATCACGGCGTTGGAACGCACCTCGTTCGTCGGCGCCTCAATGACGGCGATGAAATCCTTGAACTCGACAGCCACGCTGTTGGCATTGCTGCCGCCCATGAGCCATACGCCGTCCCCGAGCTTTTGCGCGGCTACACGCTGCTGTGGAGCGGGCGCATTGCGCGCGTTGTCGGGAACCGTCAAGGCAGCATCGGGCACATTCACCTTGGCGTCGGTGACTCGCACCTCCATCCAGTTATGGCCACCGGGCACCAGGGGATTATCGCCCTGATGGGCGTGACTGCGGAACGGGAACTTGGCGCCGTTGCCAACGTCGCGATAGTCGCTGTAGCGGATTTCGACCATCATGTCGCCGAGAACCGGGTCGGGAACCGACGTAATCACCCGCTCGAGCAGGTTGTCTTTGTTGAACTCACCGGTCACCCGGTACTTGCCCATGGTGGTGAAGCCGACGACTTTGAGTGTACGATCCTGGCGAATGTAGTAGCGGTCCTCGACCGTCGCGTTGCCGGCCTGCTGGGCAGCCTTGATGAATCCGTGCGGAGTGAGCGAGATCAGCAGCTGGCGATACTCGGCGGCGGCCTGCTGCGGATTGGGCTGACCTTGCGGGTTCAGGTTCCAGGCGTAGTTGCCGCTGGCAAAGTTCGTGGTGTGCACTTCGCCCTGGAGCGGAACGAAGCCGCCGCCGCGCGGCGGATTGTTGCCCTGAACGCGAACATGATCCTCTTTGAAGGATTTGCTGGCGTAGTCGATGGTCGCCGTATAGCTCTTGAAGTCCGTTCGCGGCCAATCCGAGCCCGTACCTTCGGTGGCGAAGCTTTGGCCTACTGCGCCCATCCAGCCGGTGCCCGTGTACACGACCGAATTCACCGCACTCGCGCCTATGGCTTTGTCGGCAGCCTGCAACAGGCTTGTGGCATTTTGTGCGGTTGCAGGCCCGGCCATCAGGGCCGATCCTGCCAATAGGATTCCCAATTTGTGTCTCATGCGGCGTCCTCCCAGAAACGGCCCAAGAGGCTCTCCGAAGTCGGCCGATGAATACGCAACGCCGGCACGATGCCCTTGGGACTTTGCGTGCCCGCTCGGGGCCGCAGGACAATAGCTGATCGGCGCCTGGGTGTGAAGCATTGAACCGGGAATCGCGATACCCGGGCTTGAGGGGCTCGGTGACGGTGCATCCTGGGCGGTGTGCGTAGATGAGTATGTTGGTGTCGATGGCGATTATCCGCCTCGACCCTCGTATGCGAGGTCGCGAATCTTGTCCCAATCGGCATCGCGCAGCTCTGGAACCAGTCCCTGCCCATTGGACGTTACCAGGCGCAAACGAAACGGGCGCGCATTCTTCCGATCAGCGATGATCTTGCGTTGTCCCTGTTCGACCAGTGCCCGCAGGGTCGTCCCCTCGCGGGCGGCAATTTTTCGCGCTTCGCGCAAGAGGGGATCAGATATTTCGAATGTCGTCTTCACGTTCCATATCTCCGGTTTTACCGATATCCGCAGCAACATCATATATCGCGACGCGGCAACCGTGCGATCGGCCGCCCGCAAAGCAGACGACGGGCCTAGGGCCACTTCACCACCGGCGGCATTGAGGACAGTATCGAATCGACGTTGCCGCCCGTTTTCAGCCCGAACACGGTGCCGCGGTCATAGAGCAGGTTGAACTCCACGTAGCGGCCGCGGCGGATGAGCTGTTCTTCGCGTTCGGCCTCATCCCATGCTGTCGAGAAATTGCGCCGCACCAGAGCGGGATAGATATTCAGGAAAGCGCGTCCCACGTCCTGCGTAAAGGCGAACGCGGCGTCCCAGTCCGCTTCCAGATAGTCGTAGAATATGCCGCCGATGCCGCGCATCTCGTTGCGGTGTTTCAGAAAGAAGTATTCGTCGCACCATTTCTTGTATTTTTCATAAGGCGCGACGGTCGCGTGAGCGTCGCACGCGGACTTCATGGCGGCATGGAAGGCCGCTGTGTCGGGATCGTCCTGAGTGCGGCGGCAGTCGAGCACCGGAGTGAGATCGGCGCCGCCGCCGAACCATGCCTTGGTGGTGACGACGAAACGGGTGTTCATGTGGACAGCCGGCACATGCGGATTCCACAGATGGGCGATCAGCGAAATGCCGGAGGCCCAGAAACGCGGATCAGTTTCTGCGCCGGGAATCTGGTTGCGGAATTCCGGCGCGAACTCGCCGAACACCGTGGAGACGTGGACACCAACCTTCTCGAACACGCGCCCCTTCATCATTGATATGACGCCTCCCCCGCCGGGGGCGCCGGTGTGATCGCTGCGCGACCACCGTGTGCGCACGAACCTGCCCGCGCTGCCGCCGTAAAGCGAGGCCGGCGCCTCGATTTCCAGCCGCTCGAATGCCGCGCAAATGTCGTCGCGCAACACCTCGAACCAGGCTTTGGCGCGCGCCTTGCGCCCTTCGAGTTGGCTTGCGTCCATTTTCACTTGTTGCCCTAAGGATGGTGTCTACCGTCGCGATACCCTTGACGCGCCCGACCATCGGCCGATGATCTGGAATTCCAGCGATGCCGTGCTGCGTCAAGCCCCCGTTTATCGGTGCTTCCCTGCCGCAACAATCGCATTGGCGACGAGCGGGAGTAACAGCTTTTTGCGGTCATTCACACCCGTGAAACAAATTTGGCGTCATGGTGATCGCCTGACCCTTCTCTGAATGGCAAATGCCCATGTCTTTTCGAACGTCTCAGCGCAAAAATGTCCCAATCGACCGTCGTCAGCTCATTGGAGGCCTCGGCGCCGGCTGCGCCTGCCTTCTTACCGCCCCAGCCGTGGTCGGTCGGGCGCTGGCGCAGAATCGGCGTTGGTCCGCCCATCCGTTCAGCCTTGGTGTCGCCTCCGGCGCGCCGCGTCCGGATGGTTTTGTGCTGTGGACGCGGCTCGCTCCCGATCCGCTCTCCACCAATCCGGCGACCCCCGGCGGCATGTCCGGCGGCGACGTGCCGGTCGCCTACGAGATCGCCGGCGACGAGGCGATGCGCGATATCGTTCGCCGCGGCGTTGCCGATGCCGAGGCGGCCTATGGTTGGTCGGTTCATGCTGATGTTTTCGATCTGCAACCGGGGCGGTTTTACTGGTATCGTTTCACGTGTGGAGATGCCGTGAGCCCGGTAGGGCGCACCATGACTGCCGTTGCGGCCGGAACGCCGGTGGAGCGCATGCGGTTCGGCTTCGTGTCCTGTGCCAATTATGAGCACGGCTATTTTGCCGCCTACCGCCACCTCGCCGACGAAAACCCGGACATGGTGGTGTTTCTCGGCGACTACCTCTACGAAGGCGTAGAACAAGTTCGTCCGACCGTCCGCCTCCATAGCGACGGGATCGAGGCCGCGACGCTGCCGACATACCGCAACCGCTATGCGCAATATCGGCTCGATGCCGACCTGCAACGTCTGCATGCGGCTGCACCAGCGCTCGTCACCTGGGACGACCACGAGGTCGCGAACGACTACGCCGACAAGTGGTCGCAATTTTACGATGATCCTGACATGTTCCTGCGCCGGCGCGCCGCCGCCTATCAGGCGTTCTATGAACACATGCCGGTGCGGCCGATTTTGTCACGGCCCGAAGGACCCGTGATGCGCATCTACGACCGGTTCACCTTCGGCGACCTGCTCGAGGTATCGATGATCGATGGTCGGCAATATCGCTCGCGCCCCGCCTGTTACGCGCCGCCGGACAGGCTGCGCGGGCATTTGGAATCCGACGCCAATTGTTCCGAGCGTCGCGCCGAGGGGCGCACGATGATCGGGTTTGCCCAGGAAAGCTGGCTCGGCGTCGGGCTCACTCGATCCAAGGCCAAATGGAATGTGATCGCTCAGGACGTGCTGATGGCGCAGTTACGCCAGAAGATGCCCGACGGCAGTTTCGGTTTCTGGACCGATGACTGGGACGGCTTCCCGGCGAGCCGCCGCCGGCTGCTGCAGCGGATCGTCCAGACCCGAGTATCGAATCCGGTGGTGATCGGAGGTGACGTCCACGCCTTTTTTGCAAACGATCTGCGCGTCGATTTTGACGACTCGAAATCATCCGCCATAGCGACTGAATTCGTCGGCACCTCGATATCGTCGGCCGGACCGCCCTATGAGCTTATAGCGGCATCCCTGCCGGACAATCCGCACGTCCAATTCTTCGAAAGCCGCAAGCGCGGTTATGTAAGCGCCGATGTCGATAATAGGCAAATGACGTCACGGCTGCGCGTCATATCCGATGTCACCGACCCGAAAGCGAGCGTGTCGACCCTTAAAACTTTCGCGGTCGAGAGCGGCAAGCCAGGGGTCGTGACGGCGTGATGTCAGCGCATTCGGATCACCGCGCATCAACGTCCTGCAGCTTCACCCGTTTGCCTCAACGCCTCGCCGATCGCCATGGCGCAGGTCATAGCGACGTTGAGTGAGCGCATTCCGGCGCGCATCGGGATGCGCAGCCGCACCTCGGCGGCTGCGTGGACGTGATCGGGAACGCCCGCCGACTCGCGGCCGAACAGGAGAATGTCGCGCGTTTCGTAGCGATGATCGAGATACGAGATGGCGGCCCTGGTCGTGAACAGCACCAGGCGCAGGCCGTGCACATCGCGCCAGCGCTCAAAGTCCAGCCACGACGCGTGTCGTGTCAGAGACACCTGTTCGAGGTAGTCCATGCCGGCCCGCCGGAATGCCCGATCAGTGACCGGAAATCCGGCGGGCTCGATGAGGTGGGCCCCAAGCCCCAGGCAGGCAGCAAGGCGGAGCACCGTGCCGGTATTCTGAGGGATGTCGGGCTCGAACAACGCGATTCGCATAGAGCCTGCCATGGCGGCCCGGTTGCGAGGGACCCCGACCCGTCGAGTCCATCATCAATTCGTACGAGCCTCGTGGGGTGACTGCGTTAGCGGGCTTGCGCTCTGCCGGCAAGGGTGTCAATAAGCCCGACACAATGGTGCGGCGCCGCATGTCCCGTGATTGTCGCGGGCGGCGTTTGTCGTCACCAAGGGAGCGTCTCTTTGGGGGCTTCGTTCGGTGCCCGTGCGCGTCAGCAGGCGCACCGCGCGGACGGACGTGAGATCGAAAGGATAGACCGTGACGACCATTTCTGCGGCCGAGCCGACGCGCCGCGATTTTCTCTTTGTGGCGACCGGAGCCGCAACTGCGGTCGGCGCCGCCGCCACGCTTGTGCCACTGATCGCGCAAATGAACCCTGACGCTTCGACGATCGCGGCTGGAGCCCCCATCGAGGTCGATCTGACTCCGATCGCGGAAGGCCAGATCATCAAGGTGTTCTGGCGCAGCAAGCCGATCTACATCAGTCACCGTAGCAAAAAGGAGATCGAGGAGGCGCAAAGCGTTCCACTCGGCGACCTGCCGGACCCGCAGCCGGACCAGGCCCGCGTCAAACCCGGTCATGATCAATGGCTGGTGGTGATCGGTATCTGTACCCATCTGGGCTGCATTCCGCTCGCCCACCAGGGCGACTACGACGGCTGGTTCTGCCCCTGCCACGGCTCGCAATACGACACATCCGGGCGTATCCGCCGTGGCCCGGCGCCCGCCAACCTCCCGCTGCCGCCCTATGCCTTCCTGTCCGACGGCAAAATCCAAATCGGCTGACGCCTGAATCCCGGAAGAGACATCATGAGCGGATCCTCAACCGACAAGACCCATGGCACTTCAGACCTGAAGGCTTGGCCGTACAATCTCAAGCGCGAGGATGGCAGCCCTTATGAGCCACCGACTTATAAACCGCCGAATGCCATATTGCGCTGGTTTGAGGACCGGCTGCCGATCATGGGCCTCAGCTATACGGCCGGGGTATCCTACCCGACGCCGCGGAACCTGAACTACTGGTGGACCTTCGGCGGCATTCTGACCTTCATGCTGGTGGTGCAGATTGTGACGGGGGTCGTGCTGGTGATGCACTACATTCCCGAGGCCGGTATGGCGTTCAATTCAGTCGAGCACATCATGCGCGATGTGAATTACGGCTGGCTGCTGCGCTACCTGCATTCGAACGGCGCGTCGATGTTCTTTCTGGCCGGTTACATTCACATGTTTCGAGGGATGTATTACGGCTCCTACAAAGCGCCGCGGGAGGTGCTGTGGATTCTTGGTGTCATCATCTACCTCCTGATGATGGCGACCGGCTTCATGGGGTATGTACTGCCGTGGGGCCAGATGAGCTACTGGGCCGCGACCGTCATCACCAATCTGTTCTCGGCCATCCCGGTGGTGGGGGATGCGATTGTGACATGGCTGTGGGGCGGGTATTCGGTCGGCGGTCCGACCCTCACGCGGTTCTTCTCGTTGCACTATCTCTTGCCGTTCGCCATCGCTGCCGTCGTTGTGCTGCACATCTGGGCTCTTCATGTAGTCGGCCAGAACAACCCGACGGGCGTCGATCCGCAGACGGAAAAGGATACGGTGGCGTTCACCCCTTATGCGACCATCAAGGATGGCTTCTTTATTGGGTTGTTCGCCATCCTCTATGCGTGGTTCGTGTTCTACATCCCGAATTTCCTTGGTCATGCCGACAACTATATTCAGGCCAATCCGGCGGTCACACCCCCGCACATCGTCCCTGAATGGTACTATTTGCCCTTCTACGCCATCCTCCGCTCGATCCCGAACAAGCTGTTGGGTGTCATTGCGCTGTTCGCATCGATCGTCATCCTGGCTTTCCTGCCCTGGCTAGATACCTCGCGGGTCAAGTCCGCGAGGTACCGGCCGCTTTACAGGCAGTTCTTCTGGCTCTTCGTGGTCACGTGCGTTCTGCTGGGTTGGCTCGGCTCGAAGCCGCCGGAGGGCGGGTACGTCATCATGTCCCGCCTTCTGACCGCATGGTACTTCATCCACTTTATCATCGTGCTGCCGTTGCTCGGCCTGATTGAGCAGCCCAAGCCGGTGCCGCGTTCGCTTTCGGAGGCCGCGCTCAAGGGCGGCAAGGCCGCATTTTTGATCGCGCTCGCGTTCGGCACCGCCGCGCTCATCGGGACGCCGCAGCGGGTCGCGGCCCAGCAGCAGGGGGAGGTGCAACCGCCGCGCAACACATGGTCATTCGCTGGCCCGTTCGGCAAGTTCGATCGCGGTCAGCTCCAGCGCGGCTTCAAAGTCTACCACGACGTCTGTCAGACCTGCCACAGCCTCGCGCTGCTGTCGTTCCGCAATCTCGGCGAGGAAGGCGGACCGGAATTTTCCGCTGCAGAGGTCACGGCGATCGCGGCGGAGTACAAAGTCAAGGATGGGCCCAATGACCAGGGTGACATGTTCGAGCGGCCCGGCCGGCCAGCCGACCATTTCCCGCCGCCGTTTCCCAACGAGCAGGCGGCGCGTTTCGCCAATGGCGGATCGCTGCCCCCCGACATGTCCGTGCTTGCCAAGGCGCGCCAGTATGAGCGCGGATTTCCCTGGTTCGTGATCGACGCGTTTATTCCGTATCAGGAGCTGGGCGCCGACTACATGGTGGCGCTGCTCAAGGGCTACGCCCCAACACCAGCCGGCATGACCATGCCGTCGGGCATGCAGTACAACACCTATTTCCCGGGCCATGCCATCGGCATGCCGCCGCCGCTGTCGGACGGCGTGGTCACTTATACGGATGGCGCGCCGCAGACCGTCGATCAATACGCCAAGGATGTGGCGGCGTTCCTGATGTGGGCCGCGGAGCCTACGCTCGAAGCGCGCAAACGCATCGGCTTTGAGGTGATGATCTTCCTCGTGGTCCTGAGCGGACTATTGTACTTCACCAAAAAGAAAGTCTGGCACGACATCGAAAAGCCGCGCGAACTCGCACGCGGGCAGGACCCCAAGACCACCACGATGTAGGTGGGGTTCATGACCCGCTCAGTGCTGGGCATCATCGGGGGCTCCGGCATCTACGACCTGCCGGGGCTGGAGAACGTCGTCGAGAAATCGATCGTGAGCCCATGGGGGGAGCCCTCGGCGCCGCTGCGGATTGGCGATATCGCGGGCCTTCCGGCGGTATTCATGCCCCGTCACGACAAGGGCCACCGCCTGTCACCGTCGGACATCAATTACCGCGCCAATATCGATGTGCTCAAGCGCGCCGGCGTTACCGATCTCGTCTCGCTGTCGGCCTGCGGCTCTTTTAAGGAAGAGTTGCCGCCCGGCACCTTCGTGCTGATCGACCAGTTCGTTGACCGTACCCACAAGCGCGAAAGCTCATTCTTTGGCAAAGGCTGCGTTGCCCATGTGTCAATGGCACATCCGGTATCGCCGCGCCTGCGCATTCATCTCGCTGCGGCCGCTGAAGCGGAGGGCATCGGCGTCGTGCGCGGCGGCACCTATGTGTGCATGGAGGGCCCACAGTTCTCCTCGCTGGCCGAAAGCCTCACCTATAAGCAGCACGGCTATGCGGTGATCGGTATGACCAACATGCCGGAGGCGAAGCTCGCCCGTGAGGCAGAGCTCTGTTACGCGACCGTAGCCATGGTCACGGATTTCGACTGCTGGCATCCCGACCATGACGCCGTCACGGTGCAGGACATCATCAAGGTGCTCACTGCCAATGCCGAGAAGGCAAGGCGCCTGGTGGCGAGACTGGCGCGCGACTTGCCGCGCGAACACGAACCGTGCCCGATCGGCTCCGACCGCGCCCTTGATAATGCCATCATCACGGCGCCGGAAGCCCGCGACCCGGCGCTGATGGCCAAGCTCGACGCCGTTGCGGGCCGCCTGTTCGGGGCTTGACGGGCCTCGCGCCGTAGGGCCATCGCATAGGATACGGCGGTGCCTTTCTCTCTCCCTCCGCGTTTTCGGGGAGGGTAGGGTGGGGTTCTGCTTCAAGAAGCGTTGCGCAGTGGAAAGGGCCTCACCCCTCCCTCCCCGAAGACGGGGAGGGAGAAGAAAGGCGCGACGGCCCTCCGCACAAGCGGCGGGGGGAAGCCGAAGGAAATTTCATCATGTTGACGCCGGAACTCGAACTTGACCTGCGCGCCTCGATCCGGACCATTCCCGATTATCCATCACCGGGCATCATGTTCCGCGACATCACTACCCTGCTCGGCAATGCTCGCGCGTTCCGCCGCGCCGTCGACGAACTGGTGCAGCCTTGGGCCGGCTACAAGATCGACAAGGTCGCCGGTATCGAAGCGCGCGGCTTCATCCTGGGCGGCGCGGTCGCGCATCAATGCTCGGCCGGATTCGTGCCGATCCGCAAGAAAGGCAAATTGCCTTACAAGCGCGTCAGCATCGGGTATTCGCTCGAGTACCGTATCGACGAGATGGAGATGCACGAGGACGCGGTAGCGAAAGGCGAGCGGGTGGTGCTGGTCGACGACCTCGTCGCCACAGGCGGCACCGCGCAAGCCGCCGTCAAGCTGCTGCGCCAGATCGGCGCCGAAGTGCTGGCCGCGTGCTTCATCATCGATCTGCCCGAGCTTGGCGGCGCAGCCAAGCTGCGCGCGCTCGACCTGCCGGTGCGGACGTTGATCTCATTTGAGGGGCATTGAGGCCGGCAGGCGATTTCGCGCGCCAGCTAAGGTATCATGACCGGAGCCGGTCCGTCCGACAACTCAAGCGGTCGTGGCGACAGGCCTGACTGGCCGCGCGTGCAGGTGACGCCGGTGCCGAAAGCTTGTTCGTGTCGTTGCCGCAATATACTGGTGGCTCACTTGCGCTCAAACCCGAAGTGTGTGGGCGTGTCGTGGAAGAGGGACGATCATGAAGGAACGCACGCGCGGTAACTATGTGATCGCAGGCCGCGAGATTGTCGCCGAAGGGGCAGATCTACGTGTCAGCATTCTGACCCTGGCGCGTGGACAGTGTGTCCCGTGGCACTCTCATTCGGAAACGGCTGACAGCTTCTTCTGCATGGAAGGTCCGATGGTCATCGAGGCGCGCGATCCGGCGGCTTCCTTTGTGGTGAAACCCGGAGAGCGTTGCACGGTCGGCCCGAAGCGACCGCACTATGTCCACGGCGAGAACGACGGCCCCTGCAAGTTCATGATCGTTCAGGGCGTTGGCGTGTACGATTGGGTGCCGGAGCGCGGGTGACTAGGCTCGAAACCGCACCACCTTCTGGGTCTGCTCGCCCAGCCCCTCGATGCCAAGCTTCACCACGTCCCCGGGCTTGAGGTATTTCGGCTCCGGCTTCATGCCCAGTGCGACGCCTGGTGGGGTGCCGGTAATGATGACGTCGCCAGGTTCCAGCACCATGAATTGCGAGCAGTACCAAACGAGGTGCGCGACGCCGAAGACCATGGTCCTGGTCGAGCCCTTTTGGCGCGTCTCGCCGTTCACCGTGAGCCACATGTCGAGCTTCTGCGGATTAGGAACTTCGTCCTTGGTGATGAGCCACGGGCCGAGCGGCCCGAATGTCTCCGACCCCTTGCCCTTGGTCCATTGGCCGGCGCGCTCGATCTGGAATTCGCGCTCCGAAACGTCGTTGGCGAGACAATAGCCAGCGACCGCCTCCATCGCCTTGCTCTTCGCCAAGTAGCGGGCGCGGCTGCCGATCACCACGCCGAGCTCGACCTCGTAGTCGAGCTTGGTCGAGCCCTTCGGCGTCATGGTGTCGTCGTTCGCCCCGCAGATGCAACTCGGCGCTTTGTTGAAGATGACCGGCTCCTTCGGCACCTGCAGGCCGGCCTCAGCCGCGTGATCGGCATAGTTGAGGCCGATGGCGATGAAATTGCCGACTTTGCCAACGCAGGGACCGATGCGTGGATTGCCGCGCACCCGTGGCAATGTGTCGGTTTTCACTTTGGCGAGCTTGGCGAGGCTTTTCGGCGACAGTGCCTCGCCGGCAAGATCGGGTACCAGGCCGGACAGGTCGCGAATATGGCCCTCCCGGTCGATAATGCCGGGCTTTTCGCGCCCGGCCGCTCCATAACGCACAAGCTTCATCGTAATTTCCTTTCTCGGCAATGAGGGCAGTCTATCTGGGGAGAGTTGCTGATGTCATGCGTCAGCGGCAACGCGGAGACAAGACGCATCTGTTACGAAATTGCAATAAGGCAACGGGAAAAATGATCAGTTCTTCAACGAAGGCGCGATTTTTCATGCAAGGCGATTGCGGCTCCACTCCGGGGTGCCTCCATAAGGCTCCGCAGAAGCAAATCAGAAGTTCGGAAGGCGGCGCTGCTGCGGCATCTGCACTGTGGTGCGGGGGATGCGTTGGCCCCGCTCTGACTCACGCACGCATTCACGCCGTTGGTAGTACTGATGGAGCGTGCGAGAGAGGCTTGTGGAACCATGGGGGCGGGTTCAGGCCTTGTCGGGAGCATCCGCTGCCCGACGCACCAGAGTGGTGAACGCGTCGTCGGCAGGGGCTGCGGCGATCCGGGCGAAGACGGTCAGGGCGTCGCGCCAGTGCTCCGGGTCGTCGCCCAGCTGGCCGGGGTACTCCATGGTCCAACGGAACGTTCCGAAAGCCTCACGGGTGTCCCCCCTTTCCAGGCTTTCGAAGGCCATTTGGCGTGCTTCGGGGTAAGTCGGCACAGTCATGGCACCATCACGCGATCACCGCGCCGGTCCCGTCGACCTCTGAGGTCGCCCCCACGTGCGCGAGTGCGCTCCTGTCCATGAAATCCTCGTTCCCAACTTCATCGCTGCATCAAAACGCCCCCGGGAACGTGCCGCCGTCAAGCAGCAGGTTCTGCCCCGTGATAAAGCCCGCATGGGCCGAACACAGGAAGGCGCAGGCCGCGCCGAACTCGTCCGGGTTGCCCAGCCGTTTCGCCGGAATGGAAGCGATCCGCTCCTTGACCGCCTGCTCGACCGTGATGCCGCGCTTAGTCGCGGTCATTTCCATATTGGACTGCAGCCGATCGGTCGCGAAAGGGCCCGGCTGCATGAAATTGATCGTAACATTCGACGAGGCAACCGAGCGCGCGACACCGGCCATGAAGGCGGTCAGGCCCGCACGTGCGCCCGACGACAGATCGAGCCCGAACAGTGGTGCTTTCACGGTGCCGGACGTGATATTGACGATCCGGCCGAACTTCCGCTTCACCATAGGGTCGATGGCTTTCTGGGTGATCTCGATCGCCACCACCATGTTCGCGATGACTCCATCGATGATCTGCTGGCGGGTGAGCTCGCGGAAATCCCGGAACGGCGGGCCGGCATTGTTGTTGACAACGATGTCGGGCTCGGGGCAAGCCGCGAACAGCGCCTTCTGCCCGTCCGGCGATGCGACATCGGCGACGACTGCAATTACGGTCGCGCCGGTTGCCTTGCGGATATCGGCGGCGGCGGCTTCGACCGTGTCGCGGTTGCGGCCATTGACCACGACCTCGCAGCCGGCGTCGGCAAGACTTTTGGCGCAGGCGCGACCCAGTCCTTTGCTGGAGGCACAGACGATTGCCTTGCGGCCGGCAATGCCGAGATCCATTGGCGTTCTCCCAACCGGTGCGCGGGAAAGCGCGCCGTGCCGTGCCTTCCTTGGCGGTGTCCCGCCGCTATGTCAATCGGCCCACCACGATCGCTTGGGACGATCAGAAAGCTCGCTGATGGGCCACGCTCGGCATCCAGCCTACGGCGACGCCCGGCACTATGATAGGCACATGCAAGCACGATGCTGCCGCGCGGTATGCCTGCGCACAGGTCGCAGTGCGGCCGCGGCAGGTATAGTCAGCGAGAGCGGAGATGATCAGCCGTTACTACGACAAGGCCGCCCTGGAAGCGCAAGTGCAGGCCGGTCGGCACCGTGAGTGCGTCGGCGGCCTGTGGGATGAAATCGGCCAGCTCCAGCTCGAGTTTCTCGTCGCGCAGGGTCTTCTACCGTATCACCGGCTCCTCGACATCGGCTGCGGCAGCCTGCGCGGTGGTGTGAAACTGGTAAGATATCTTGACCCTGGACATTATGCTGGCGTCGATCTGCATGAATCGCTGCTCAACGCGGGTTACGAAATCGAAATAGCCGGGGAAGGGTTGACGCATAAGCTCCCCAGGTCGAATCTCGCGGCGGACGGAGAATTCGATTTCTCTTGGTGTCCGATGCAGCTTGATTTTGCCCTGGCGCAATCCGTGTTTACGGCATTGCCGCTCAACTTTCTCCGTATCTGCTTGGAGCGGCTCCCGGCCTTCATGGTTCAGGGCGGCAAATTTTTCGTGTCGATTTTTGAAATTCCCGACGACCATCCAACGCATAAGCCGTATCGGCATCCGTCTGGCTTCATTTCCTACGGCGCCAAGGAGTCCTATCATTACCGGTTCGCAGACATGGAATTCTGCTGCCGCGGCCTGCCATGGCGGCCCGTCAATATAGGCAATTGGAACCACCCGCTGTCGGTGCGGATGGTTCAGTTTGACAAAGTAGGCTAGCCCCGATTCCGCCGAGGTTGAACGCTTGCCTGTTCATCCTCTTGCGCAGACCGGTCCTGCGGCGCTACCGTTGTCCATGGCAAGTAACCAGGATTTTGCGCTGCGGCTGCCTACTGCGGCCGATGTAGATGCGGCTGCCGAGCGGCTCGCCGGGGTCGCCCTACATACGCCGCTGATCTCTTCGCCCACCCTCGATGCGCTCACCGGCGGCCGCGTCTTTCTCAAAGCGGAAACACTACAGCGGACCGGTTCATTTAAATTCCGCGGTGCCTACAGCAAGCTGACGTCGCTCGCCCCCGATGCGCGGCGTGGCGGTGTCGTGGCATTTTCATCCGGCAACCATGCACAGGGCGTTGCTGCAGCGGCGAAGCTGCTCGATATGCCGGCCACTATCGTGATGCCGCGCGACGCGCCACGGCCGAAACGCGAACGCACTGAGGCATTGGGCGCCGAGGTGGTGGTTTACGACCGCGAACGCGAAGACCGCGAGGCGATTGCGCGCCGGATCGCGGCGGTGCGCGGCGCCATCCTGGTGCCGCCCTATGATGACCCGTTCGTCATCGCCGGGCAGGGTACCGCGGGCCGCGAGATCGTCGAGGACATTGCGCGGCTCGGTCGCGCGCTGGACCTGGTCGTCGTCAATGCCTCAGGGGGTGGGTTGACTGCCGGCATCGCGCTCGCCGTCAAGGCCCGGGCGCCAGAGGCGCGCATTTACACGGCGGAGCCAGAGGGGTTTGACGATCATGCGCGCTCGTTCCGCAGCGGCCGGCGAGAGCGGAACGCCGCCTTGACCGGAACCATTTGCGACGCTCTGATGTCGCAGACGCCAGGCGAGCTTACCTTCGAGATCAATCGTGCGCTGGTCGCAGATGGCGTGGCGGCGACCGAAGCTGAAGTCGCTCGCGCGGTTGGGTTTGCATTCCGCGAGCTGAAGCTCGTAGTTGAACCCGGGGGCGCCGTTGCGCTTGCGGCGCTTCTCTCCGGCAAGCTCGATGTCGTCGGCAAGACCGCTGTGGTAGTTCTCTCCGGCGGCAATGTCGACCCTGCACTATTCGCGAGGCTGGTGGCGTAGGTTTGTCGCGGTTCAGGGTGAACAGCGCGATTCGCTCTTGATCGGTCAGCGTCATCACGTCAGCGAACAAGATCGCCAAACGGAGGCGTGGCAGCCGGCGGCAAGGCTGCCTCGGTTTGATGGCTCTTACCGCCGCCATGGCGGCTACAGCGGCCGCCGCGCTGCCGCTAACGCCTGACAGCCGGGATGCTGCCTCGGAAAACCATGCGAGCAGCGGGCTTTGGCGTTCGGGCCTGTTCGTGACGACCGTGGTCGGTGCAAGCCTGATCCAGGCCAGCCGTGCGGTGATGTATGGTTTCGCCTCCCTGCAATGGAGCGCCAAGGGGCTTGGCGGAACCAGCATCGGGTTGCTGTGGGCGATCGGCGTGGTCGCCGAAGTCCTGCTATTTGCCGCGTAGAATCGGGCGATTGCGCGTATCGGAGCTGTCAACATGATCCTGGTGGGGGGAGCCGGCGCTGCCCAGCGCTGGACCGTCATGGCGCTTGATTCACCGCTGATGCTGCTACCGGTGCTGCAATGCCTCCACGCATTGTCGTTCGGTGCCACACATCTCGGCGCCATGCATGTTCTGGCACGCCTCGCGGATCGCAGTGGCGGCGCAACTGCGCAAGGAGATTTTTCTGCGCTTCAAGCGCTGACCTTCGCGGCCTCCATGGGGCTGTCTGGCGTTCTGGCAGAACGGTTCGGCAGCTCCGCCTACCTGGCCATGTCGCTCGTTTCGGCGCTCGGCTTCGTTATTGCATTCGCTGGGAAGCGAATTTGGCTCGGGGTTGACCGGGTCTGACGACGGCAAGCTCGCGACTGGAACTCGGTCTGTGGGTTATGCGGGCGATGCTGCTGCCAGTTTCTCCGCAAGTCGGCACCATGGAGGCAAGCTCACGGCCCTGAAGAAAGATCATTCGAGAGGTGAGACCGCCATGCCGACCGATCCAACCGCGCACATCCGAAGGATAAAGTTCCATCATGGCTTGCGTAGCCAGCGAGCTCGTCGCCTTGCCCCCGTCCGATGTAGGGCGCCACGCGGCGTGAAAGCCGAGTACAGCCCTCGGCGTTGCACAAACCTGATCACGCGGTAGCATGGCAATCGCCAATGTACAGGCTGACAGGCAGGCACCGTCGATGATGACCTGTTCGCCACTTGCACGGGCATGCAGGAATCGCTGTGCATATTCAACGATTAAGCCGCCGGGGTCGCCTGTAATACGCATGGCCGCCTGGGCGGCAGGAGGCGAAATCAATGTCGCGGCAACTGCCGTAATCATCACCGTCTTCTTACGCATCACAACTCCCTCTCCGTAACGCCCGGCGCCAGCACTCAAGTAACATCCGTGTCGGAAACGGTAGAATTGAGGCAAAATATTGAGAATTTTCGCGCTGCACCAGCTCTATTAAATCTTTTGACCTTGCATCAGGTACAATTGGATCGTCTGGCGCTAGCATCAACTAGATTAACCTAAATACTTAACTTTATAAGATCGGTAGAAGACCAGTCTAGCTCTATGTCCTTAAGTTCAGTTAAATAATTTTTAAGAATAGTACGCAGTAGAGCCGCCAGCGGAGTGATGGCATGTCATTGAGTTGGGACCGCTTAACTCGCGACTTGCAGATTTGGGCTTAAATCTCAACGTCTGATTAAGATTTCGCGACGGGGCTTGCTCCGTCTCAGCCCCAGAGCGCGGCGGATGCGGGATATACGATGCTGCCGTCGTAGCGCAGGCCGTTGGGGCGATCCCGGGCTAATAGCAAGGGACCATCAAGGTCGATCACACGAGCATGCGTCGCCACCAGCAGTGCGGGCGCAATTGCGAGCGAGGTTGCAATCATGCAACCGACCATCAGGTCGAATCCGAGCATTCGCGCCTCAGCAGCCAGCGCGAGCGCCTCGGTAAGGCCACCGGCCTTGTCGAGTTTGATATTTACGGCGTCATACTTGCCGACCAGCGCTCCGAGTGTAGCGCGATCGTGCACGCTCTCATCGGCGCAGACCGGCACCGCCCGCCCGATGGTTGCCAGCGCTGCATCGTCCACAGCGGGAAGCGGCTGCTCGATCAGCGTCACCCCTGCGGCCGAGCAGGCCGCGAGATTCGCGGCCAGGTCGTCGGGACGCCAACCCTCATTGACGTCGACAATCAACTCGGCGTTTGGCGCTGCGTTGCGTATTGCGGCGATACGTTCGGGATCGCCGACGCCGCCGAGCTTGATCTTCAGCAAGGGGCGGTCCGCTGCTGCCGCCGCGGCTTCCGCCATGCGATCGGGCGGGCCGAACGAAATCGTATAGGCAGTGAGGCGAGGCCGGGGAAGGGGTATTCCAAGCAACGCGTGTGCCGCCCGATTGGTGCGCTTGGCTTCCAGATCGATGAAGGCGCAGTCAAGGGCGTTGCGCGCAGCGCCGGCTGGCAACGCACTTTGCAAGGCGGCGCGGTCGAGACCGCGCCGAATGTCGTCGGCGACACTCTCGACCGCGGCCGCAACGCTAGCGACGGTTTCGCCATAGCGCGGATAGGGCGTGCATTCCCCCAGCCCCATAAGGGCGCCGTCGGTGAGCTCAGCAACCACCACTTCGGCTTCGGTCTTCGAACCGCGGCTGATGGTAAAGGCGCCGGCAATTGGCCAACGTTCGCAGCGCACGAAGAGCTCGATGGACATGCACGCCCACCCGGCATGGCGGGAGCGGCTTTCGGCCTCAGACAATCGAAAACCGCGACCGGCTTTGCCTTTAGTCGAATCGACCGGCCGCGTGGGCCAGCATGGTGTAGACCTTCCCGGTCTCCGATGTCAGGTAGGTGCGCGCCACCATTTGGCCGCGGTCGTCACGAGCAACCTCGCTGAGAAGCCGCTCGCACTCGGCGATATATCGGTCGACCGTTTGGCGGAATTCGCGGTCAGACTTGTAGCGCTTGCGCACCTCATCGAAAGCCTTCCGGCCCTGCATGGTATAAAGCCGCCGCGTAAACACGTTGCGCTCGCCGCGGTTGTAGCGCTCCCAAAGGTCTGCTGCCGCCTCGTGATCGATCATACGGGCGATATCGACCGAGAGGGAGTCGAGCGATTCGATTGTGTGCCGGACATTGTGGTCATCCGAGCGCGGCGCGCGCTGTTCTTTCGCGGCGGTTGGGCGCGACGGCGCGAAGCCACCGTGATCTTCGTTGCGCGACCGGTCCTCGCCGTCACGGGATGCGCGGGTCAGCAGAGCCGATAGCCAGCCGCCGCGGCCAGCCTGATCGTCGGGCCCACCGGGGTTCTGGCCTGCGGGCGCGACCGGCGGCGCGTCGACTCGGCCGCGTTCTGCGACGCTCTGGTCAACCTCCGGGGCCGCCTGCCGAGCAGCTTCGGACCGCGCGACGGCGACGCCCATAGCGGGTTTTTCGTCGCGGTAGCTGCGTCTGGCAGAAGGCTGTTCGATGGCCGTTCCGACAGTGTCCATGGCGCGTCCGTGGCGGGCGACGATACGGTTGAGTTCTGCCAGCGCTTCCATCTGGTCGACTATGACGCGGCGCATCTGTGCCGTGCTCTCAGCGGTCTCTTCCGGCAGTTCAAGCACGCCACGGCGCAGCTCCTCGCGCGTATTGTCGAGTTCTCGTTGCATGTCGAGGGACATCTGCTTCATGCTGTGCATGATGTCGGCGAAGCGATCGGTCGCCCGCCGCAGCATCTGGTGTGCTTCGTCGGCGCTGTGCTGAAACAGATCTTTGCTCTCAGACGACACCTGTTGATAAAGCTCATGCAGTGCCTGAAGCGTGTGTTTGCTCTGCTGCTCGGTGGTCGAGCGAACCGCCGCGTGCTGCTCGGCGATGGTACGAGCGCCTTGGGAGCTCGTCTCCGCCATTATCCGGGCGACATCGCGGGCACGATCCTCGGCGGAGCGTAGCGATGCGTCGAGCAGGTTTGAGAACCGCTTGAGACGTTCGTCAAGCTGCTCTGTACGGGCATTGACGGCTGCCGCCATCGCTTCGACGGCGGTCTTGCGTTCGGTGACGGAGGCCACGGTGTCGTTATTTGTTCTTTCGAGCAGATTGACTGCGTCGGCGAGCCCCTTGCCGTGGCCATCGAACTGCACCGCAAGCTCGCCGAGGTCACCCAGCACCCGCGAAGTGAGCCCGTAGAACGAGCTCATCTGTCGGTCCAGCTTGCCGGTGGTGGCGTCGGTGCTATCGAGCAGATTTCGGACGGTCGACACGAATTCGGCGACACGCGTCGAAAGAATTTTTTCGATTGCGCCGAGGTTTGTCTGAGCACCACCCAGCACCTGCTGGAGCAGGCCGTTGGCGTCGCGCAGGCGCTCGAACAAGGCAGTGGTGTCAGAACGCAACATGCCGTGAGTTTCGAGAATTTCCGACACCGTCGACACCGCGACCTGCTTGGATTGCTCGACGGCCCCCTTGGTGGCCTGGTGGAGATCCTTGAGCGTCTGCGCCACCGTGATGGTCGCCTGAGATACGGAGTTGTTGGCCGAATCCTGCAGCTCCTTGAGCGTGCGATTCACAATTGAAGTCGCGCTCGTACTGGCATCAGTAATGATGCGGGCAAGTTCGTTCGAGTTGTCCATCATCGAGTCAGCAAACGCGAGCGCCTTGCCATCGATCGCCTTTGCGGCGCTTTCGGCCGCCCGTGCGATCTCTGCGGCGAATTGCCCGCCCGTGGAAGAAATCACCGTGATGAGCCCTGTGCTCTTCTCGTCCAGAAGGTGCGACAGTTCGGCGGAACGCTGGTGGATCGATGTCGTGATCTCCTCGGCTTTGCCGACGAAGGTGCGGGCGACTTCGGACGAGACGCCCAGCAAGGTCCTTTCCACCTCGGTAGCGTTCTGTTTAAGCGCGGCAGTAGTCGCATTGGTCAGTTCGCTAAGCCGTCGATTGGCGTCGGAGCTGGTCGTCTTGATGGCATCGGCAAGCTGTTCAGCGCGCTCCTGCATGAGATCGGCGGCAGCCTGGGCGCGCGTTTCGATCTCATGAGACACGTTGTCGGTCCGCTCAAGCAATTGGCTGGCGGCCTCGCTGGTATGCTTGTTGATATCCAGGGTGACATTGCGAACCTTGAGGGCTATTTCGTCAGCGGCCGAGACGGTCCGCATCTCCATGTCCTCGGTGGCACTGGCGAGCCGCGTAGCTGCAAACTCGGCCGCTGCGTGGGTACGCGATTCGATTGCCTCGGTCGCTTTGCCAACCAGTATGGCGGCTCGCTCGACTGCCGTGCCCGTGCGCGACCCGATATCGTGAGTGATGCGGTCGATGGTGGTCGCAGCGAACTCGGCGGCGGCCTTCGTGGAGGCTTCGACGTCTCGCGCTGCTGCCTCGGCACGGCCGATCAGCAATTCCTCGAACCGCCCGATCTGGCTTTCCAAGTTGTCGGAAACCTCGGCGGCGCGCGTCGCGAGCGCCGTATTGGCGTCATCGATTTTACGGGCAAGGGCGGTAGTCAGCACATCTCCGCGTGTCGTGACGGCGGTGGCAATATCGTCGATCCGGTTTTCAATCGCCCGCGCCACCTCCTTGCCGCCATCGGCCACCATGCGGGCGATCGCGGTCACGTGCCCCTGAAAGTTGTCATTAAGGTTTTGCGTGCGGTTTTCCATCACCTCCTGGAAGCGTGCCACTCGCACATCGAGCGAGTTCGTGATCTCCATTGCCCTGGTCGACACCTTCGCATCGAAGCCATCGAGGTAATTTTTCATCAGTTCCTGGAGGTCGGCGGTCCGCCGGCTCAGATTTTCGACGAGTTCCCCGCCATGGGTCATCACGGTACGGTCGAATTCCGCGAGATGACGGGTGATGAGCTCGCCAAGCTGTGCGGAATCACGCGCGATGCGTTCGGCAAGCTCGGTGCCGTTGTGGGAGAACATCTCCTCGAAGGTCTGCAGCCGTTGCGCCAGCATGTCGCGCATCATGTCGCTACGCGACGTGATCGAGGCGGCGAGCGATTCGGCATTGCTGCCGAAGTGCTGGGTGACGTAGTCGCTGCGCGAAACGATCGTCTCGGTGATCTTATGGCCGGTCTCTTCCAGCTTTGATACCATGTCGCTGCCACGCAGGCTGAGATCAAGAACGATCGATTCTCCCGTGGTCTTGAGTGAATTGTTCACCTCGTCGGCGCGCAGCGCGATCGTCTCGGCAAGATGGCCGGTGGTGTCGATCAGCGCCCGCGACACCGTCTCGGAGCGGTCTGAAATCGTCTCCGTAAGCTCGCGCGTGCGGGTTTCGACCGTCTCCAGCACCGCAGAGCTCTTTTGCGAAAAGCCGTCCATGACATGGTCGAGGCGGGAGGCCAGAGACTGCTGCAGGTTGGTGGCGATCACCAGAAACTGCTCGTTGAGGTGGTCGGATTTGAAGTTGAGGCTCGACGTCAGCCGCTCACTGGCGGCATCGATCGCGTGGGTCGTATCTTCGCTGGTCCGTTCGAGCCGTTCCAGGAGGTCGGTGCCCCGCTCGCCGAGTTGCTCGATCATGGTATCGCCAGCCGTGCCGAGCGCAACTGTGATCTGTTCGCCCTTGTCAGCGAGCGAGCTGGTGACGCGCTGCGCCGCCTCGTTGACGCGCTCGGCGATCAGTTCGCTGACTGTGGTGATGTCGTGCGACAGATCGAGATGTACGTTGGTTATGGCATTGCGGACCTGCTCCGCCTGGCCGACCAGGGTCTCGCGTTGCTGCGCCAGGCCGTCGAGCAGATTGCGGATCCGCACTTCGTTATCATTGTAGGCGCGTTCGAGTGCCGCGACCTCGTTGTTGACGAGGGTTTCAAGCTCGGCTGCGCGCGCCAGCGCGCGTTCGACGCCGTCGCCCATGGCGGCGACTTCGCGGCGGATCGCCTGGCCGACCGTGACGATGGAGTCACGGGCGAGGGTTTCAGGTTCGGCAAAGCGCAGGGTCGTTTCCGCCATGGAACTGGAGACAAGGCGCAATTCGCTCAGGCGCGCCATCATGTTGGCCAGCGCATAGAAGAACACGATCGGAGCACTGAACGCGCCGCTCAGTCCGATCCCGATCGGCGCCCAGCCGGCTTCTGTGGAGATTTCGCGCAGCTGCCCGCCGAAACCATAGAGCAGCGCTACGGCACCGATGCTCCACAGAGCGGTGAACAGGCTCGCAATGATGTACGGCGTGTGCGGGGGGCGGCGCTGCAACGACTGGAGGATCTGGCCGATCGATTCACGGTCGTCGTTGGCGGCTTGGACAACGTCGCGCTGATCACGGCGAGAGCCCGCCACGGACGTCTCGATCGAAATCTCTCGTGCCGCGCCGTGCACACCGCGCCGGCGGCCGTCGTCTGGAATCTCCATGGCGGGCGCCGACGCGCCGACGCCGCGTATCGGCGCGACATCGGACTCGCGAATATTGAGCGCGTCCTCGATGGCCGAAAGCGCAACCTCGGTCGGGTCTTTGCCCTTCTTCGAATAGATCGCCATGGTTAGACAGCCTCACAAACTACGCTGACCAAGCGCGACAGCCTGCAGCCGAGCTGTCGCCTGTGCCCTGATGCATGATGATTGTCAGTATCGTGCCGTTGGATGGAGATCGACGCAGTCCCCACCACCCACCTCTTGCCCGAGGATTTTACTCGCGATGTCGCGAATCACGAAGCCAATTCTTAACCTCTTTTTAATCATCGTTAATACGTTTTGCGGTCAAAATCCCTAATTTGAACGCAAAATAGTCGTAATTATGATGTCGCCAGGCTGTGAGCGCTTTTACTGAAGTCTTGCAACAGGGGGCAGGAGCCCCATTACGCGCAGACCTTGGTCGGACTCCTGACAGTTTGGTTCGTCAAGCGTATACAGTCTTTCGTGTGAAAGAATCGTCGGGCGATCGAGACCAGGAATCAACAGCGCTACGGCCGACCGAGCCGCAGCGTCGATATTTGGAGCGTGGGCTGTCGCAGCCCGGCGGCAAACTGCCGTTATTCGACAACGACGGACGCGAGGTGGCGCCGCGCACTGTTCAGGCCTGTGTGGCTCATGGATGGGCCGAGCCTTGGTTCAACAATCCGATCAAGCCGGATTGGCAGGTATGCCGATTGACCGCAAAGGGCTATGCGGCTCTCGGCCAAGCGCCGCCTGACTCCATCGCCAAGGATGGCACGCGGGAGCGCTCGCGGAAAAAACACAGCAAAAATTTACCATGACGGCTGTACTTCAGCGCCGTGCGGTCCTCGGGAGGCGTCATTTTACCTTTTGTTTTGATGTGTACCTCAAGTTCATGCTCGGAAACCTCGCACAAATACCTCAGTGGACAGCCGACATGACCGAACTCGTGCACCAACCGTTTTTCCTGAAAGACCTGCATCAACCCTTTTTCCTTAAAGAATCACCTTCGACCGTAAGGGATGAACCGCCTATCGATGTTGGACATCTGGCACGCATGACCATTGGCGAGCGGAAAGTCGAATTCCAGGTGCTGGAATTGTTCGACCGGCAAGCGGAAGCTCTGCTCGGTCGCATGCGGGAAGTTGGCCCGGCGGGGGTCGCCAGCCTCGCGCATACGCTCACCGGGTCCGCGCGGGCTATCGGGGCATGGCGGGTGGCACAAGCAGCCGAGGCCCTGGAACGCGCGGTCGCCGAAAACCGCGAGCCCAGCACCGCCTTGGAGACGCTCGATTGCGCGGTTATCGAGGCCAGGCTTGCAATCTGCGCCATGCTGCGTATTTCAGCTTTGGCTGCGGCGCCAGAAAATTAAGCTTTGCGGACAGCGGCGCCCGTTAAGACCGGCCGCATGTCGATCCATGCGATTCGAATTTTGCTCCATACCAGCGCGCCCTGGCGTGTTGCCCGGTGAGCGGATATAGGAATGCGCCAGCCGGACCGGCTGCGGCAATTTTTAGGGTTGGGACCCAAGTCGGGCTGATCGGCACGCATGGTCAAAATCACTTTCATCGACAGTATCGGTAAGTCACTCACGAT
>DATGCX010000032.1:0-32983 GCA_035311445.1 Xanthobacteraceae bacterium
ATGATCATCCGCGTCGTGCAGTCGAAGGGCCGCAAGGACCGGCATGTGATGCTGCCGCCCGAGGTCCTCGACCTGTTGCGGCAATGGTGGAAGGCGCGGCCGAGATGGTATGACGTCGGCGTTGCGCCGGAACAGCGTTGGTTGAACTCGTGCGGATGAAGCCGCATCGTCTTCCAGCGCGCCGGACCGTCGGCACGGTAAGCGGTCGGTCTCGGATTGGTCGTCACCGGTGATCTGGAACGAAAAGGCCTCTGTGAATGTGGGGTCGCCGTTCAGGCCGTGCAGGAGACGCCAGGAACTTTGAATTTAACTTCGCACATCTTGCTTCCGCCGGATGGGTAGTCGCCCCCGCCGTCCTTTCGCTCTGAAGCACACCTTAATTGCCACCTCTCCTTCCAGGATAGGTAGTCTCCACGTGGGCTCCGACGCAGCATTACCGAGCAGACTTCAACGCCCTCTTCCTCGTCTTCTTTTTCCACGTTTGCTTTTTCAGCTTCTTCTTCTTTACCGTTTTCCGCTTCTGCGCCGCTTTCTTCTTCTCCAGCCCTTGCATGTATTGCTGCGCCTGTCCGCGGGTTTGAATGCTCTGAACACGGGCCAGAATGGCATGGGTCTCAGACGGTGGCGAAAGCTCCATGTCCAGACGCATCGCGGCCAATAGGAGGCCAGGCAGATTGCCGCTGTCGAGTGTGTCGCTCAGCTTGGGAACGCGCTGCCGGATCATCCTCGGCGCAACCAGCCGTACGGGCTTAGGCAACGTCGACGGGCAGTCTGTCCGGGGGCGGGAGAGAGTCAGAAGCGGCAGCACGCTGTTCGCAGCGGCATCGCGCGCCGTGAGCGGCCGCAAGCCGAATGCCTTCTCGACCGTCGCCGGAATGGATGCATGGTCGTACAGGCGATTGTCGAGGATATTGGCTGGGATGAGTGGTGACACAACGACCGCCGGGACTCGAACGCCGTACTGGCCGAACGTAAAACCAAATTGGTTGTACTTCGAACCTGGCTGCGTATCGCCAGGAGGCACTGCGCGTGGCGGCGGAACGTGATCGTAGAAGCCGCCGTGCTCGTCCCACGTAACAATAAGCAGGCTCGTGTCCCAATGAGGCGAGTTGCGGATTGCCTCGTAGGTCGCCTTAATCAGCGCTTCGCCCGCGGTCACGCCATCGAGTGGGTGTTGAGAGTTTCCGTTTTTGTAGGTGCCACCCGCAACGTCTCCGTAATTCGGTTCGATCCAGGTGTAAGGCCACGGATAATCCGATTTGTGCACATCGGTTGCGAATGCGTTGAAATTCACGACAACGGCATGATGGATTCCCTTGAGCGCCGTCGCCATAGGCCAATTGTCGCCCGCATAAATCCGCCACCCCGCGCCAAACTTTCGGGCGAGCGCATCGAAAATCGAACCGTGGGGGAACTGAAAGCCGGCGATGGTCTCCCATACGATGATTTCGCCCGACGTCGGACTGTGATCCAGTCCGCCGGAGGAGGCCGCACATGCAAAGAAGCGGTTCGGAAAGGTCGGCCCCGGCATGGAGGCGAACCAGTTGTCGCAAAGGGCGAAGTCCTTGGCTAAAGCGTTCAGGACCGGCAACTGACCGGGCGAGAAGCACTTCATGATATCGCCGAACTTGTTGGAAGCATGCGAAGCGTAGTCACTCACAAAGCCGCTATTGTTGATCGTGGGATAATTGCCGCCCGACGGATAGCTCGCGCCCGGTCCGCAAAGCTCCATGAGCGTGTCCGTGAACTCGTGCCCGGGGTCGGCGGGGATCGCGGCGTCGGCCGATTGTGTCACGGGAAAGCTTTTGCCCTGATAGCTGTTGGACTCCGTGCCCTTCAGTCCCTTGACGGGCCTTTTCTCTCCTGAGACGGCGTCCGTTCCCGTAATTTTTGAGAAGCCCAGCATATGGTCGAAGGAGCGGTTTTCCAGCATCAGCACGAAAATATTGGAAATAGCGGCCGCCATCTGAATTATCCTTTCGGAGAAATGCTGCGCGATAGATCGGCGCCAGGCAGGGTGAAGCCAAAAGCGTCCTCACTTCGCCCGCCTGCATCCCGCTCGCAGTGCGATGCGGAGCTGACGATAGGCAGGACAAGCATGGTATCCGCTAAAATGAGTGCTTTGAAAGGGGGCGTGACCGACGTAGCCACTGCAGCATAAGATACGACCCCTCCGGTGTGCTGTGGCGATTTGCTGAAATTCCCGCCCAAAATTCTCATTGAACGGAGGGCGCCATGCGTCCCTAATTGCGACCCTGAATATCGAGAATGTCGAGTACCGGGCAATCGGGTGCCGTGGTCCCGGTGCATCGCGCGACCGTTTTCGCCAGCAAGCGTTCGAGCTTGCGAAGATCGCTGATCTTTGCGCGGATATCATCGAGATGATGCGTCGCAATCCGGCGAACTTCCCGGCATGACGCCTTTTCAGGACCTCCGAGCCGGAGCAGGGCGCGGATTTCGTCGAGGGAGAAGCCGAGTTCCCGCGCCCGCCGGAGAAACGCAAGCGTGCGAACGTCGGCCGATTGGTAGAGGCGGCGGCCGCTCGCGGTGCGTGCCGGCGCGGGCAGAACCTTCGTCCGCTCGTAGTAGCGGATCGTCTCGATATTCACACCCGTCAGCTCCGACAGCCTGCCGATGGTGAGTTCCTGGGCTCGCGAAGCCGTGATCGCACGCATAAAAAATCCCTTGATCCTGTAGCGGCTACAGGATGAATCCTCTTTTTTATGACGATCAAGGAAGATGACCGCTTATGACGATCAAGGAAGATGACCGCGTCCGTGGCGCTTCACGTGGACCAAAGCTTCTTGCCGCGGGTGGCTTTGTGGCCGCCCTTGGCGCGGCTTCGTGCTGCGTGGTGCCGTTTGTCTTGTTTACGCTTGGTGTCAGCGGAGCATGGATTGGCAACCTGACCGCGCTTGAGCCGTATCAGCCGATCTTCACCGCGATCGCCGTGGCCTGCCTTGGCTCCGGCTTTTACCTCATCTATCGCAGGCCTACGACCGCCTGCGCCGAGGGCTCCTACTGCGCCAGTCCAGCCTCAAACCGTGTGGCCAAAATCGGTCTCTGGACGGCAGCCGTTCTTGTCATCGTCGCCATTGGCTTCCCGCGGATCGCTGTCCTGTTCCTCTAAACAAAGGAGACACTCCATGCGTTAGTCGCTTTTCTGTGCCGCGTTCGCCGCCACGTTGCTGTCCTGGCCGGTGCATGCTGCGGAGAAGACGGTCGTTCTGGATATCAAGAACGCCAACTGTGTGTTGTGCCCGCCGATCGTCCGGCAGTCGTTGCAGCGCGTGTCCGGCGTCAAGACGGTCAAGATCGACCAGGCCAACCAAATGGCGGACTTTATGGCCACGATCACGTTTGACGACACGACCGCCAGCATATCCAAGCTGATCGCCGCGACCACCAACGCAGGTTTTCCGGCCCGCGTCGCCGACGCGAATTGAGGATCGCCCATTCGCAGAGATATCCGCCTCTGCGTACATGCTCTGATCTGATCTTTGAATCGGTCCCTCGCGCATAGCCGTGCGTGACAAGCCAGCGCGGGCTTTCCGGGACGTGGCGACGCATCTGCATGCACCGAGGCCGAGGAGGCCACCGCTCGCGAATCCGAGGCGCCAGCCGAGGTTAGGCGCGATCGAGGAACAGGAGCGAGACACCGGAGCCCGCCACTGCTCCAAGTCAAAAGCTGCCATTCGCGATAAGGTCAATGCGACCTCGATATCGCGCGGGATCAGTTCATCGATGTCGAGTTAATGGCCGCGTATTTCACCCCGATACCCAGGTCCGTTGCGCTCGGCTGACAATCGGGAATGCACGGACCAGCAACGCCAACGGAGGGCGCTTCGTTCAATTATCAGGATCATACTGAGAGTTATCATCGAGATTGCAAGATTTTTGGATCTTTGCCCGCCTTGATCAGAGCTAAAGCCTTGCTTCTAGACAGCCATCAGGACGATGCCGTTTACTAAGTTCAACAACGTCGATTCTTTCCGCCTCCGTGAGCGGCTCCCCATCGCAATGGGTGGCCCTGAAATCTTTCATATTAAGACGAAAAAGATACCTGCGCTCCTTATCTACCTTTTTAAGACTCGCTTCGAGCTTAGCATATGCGGTCTTCGCTTGGCGACAGAATGCCTGCCGAGCAGCTCTGCAAAACGGCGCCAGACGCCGCCACCACGTTGGCGGGCCGCTACTAGAAGTGCGGTGTCCAGGTCGCCGAACATGACGACCATGATCGAATTGAACAGTGGCTGTAGGATCAAGAACTGCTCGGTACGGTCGACGAAGAGAGGACCGGATAAAGGGCACCAGCCACGACTGCAAGCCCGAGTGGTCTGCATAAATGTGACGACAAGGGTTATCACCGAACAGACGATCCAAATATGCTCAAATCCTTACCCGCAGCCACTAGTGCAAAGATCTTAGAAGATTCTAGAAAGCTATCAGAGGGATGCCGTTTGCTGAGTTCAACAAGCTCCCTTCTTTCCGCCTCCGTGAGCGGCTCCCCATCGCAGTAGCTGGCCTCGAAATCTTTCATGGTAAGGGAAAACAAACGTCTGCGTGGTTCATCGGCCTTTTTAAGACTGACATCGAGCTTAGCATATTCATTCTTTTCGGCAGGTGTCAGACCAGGCACATATGAGCGGCCCCGCAATTCTAGCCAGCGGCTACGATCACGCTCCACGTCCTCTCCAATCACAGGAGGCGTCAAAGCCTTCAGTCGAGCTTTAAGGCTTTTGATGGTCATGGCTGAGAGTTCCTCTTTGCTGCTTCAAGAGTGGAAAGGCCGGCTTCAATTTGATGGAGCTCGATCGCCCGCACATGCGTTGCAATCAGCCCCATGACATCAGCGGCTTCGCCTGGCGACAGAATGCCCGCGGCGCAGCTCTGCAAAACCGCACCAGACGCCGCCACCGCGTCGGCGGCAGTTTCTATTTTGGGAAGGTCGAACGCTACAGCACGATCTCGTCGCGGCGGCAGTAGACGCTCAACACAGAGCCGCAACGCCGCAACATTCCCGTCGAGCGCCATTGCGACAACCTTACGTGTCAGTGCTTCTGCCTCGTCGTCAATCAGAGCTTCGATCGCAAGCGTCGCTTTGTTGCGAGCGCCCTTCGGGCGCCCGCTGGGATTGCCACTTTGGCCGGGTTCGAACGGCCGTCCACGCGGCTTTGCAACCTCCATCGTAGCGTCCGAGCTTTGGTCAATTCGCGAATCCATCGGACTCTCCCGCCGAGAACATGACGAGAACATAGAACAGTTGCTCCCCAATAGGTCAAGGCTCTGTCTAGGTATTTATTCCTATATTGTGCAAACCGACAGAGATTATGCAAATATTTCAGCTACTTGCCCTGGGGGACGGCGAGTCCCTTTTTCTATTGCGGGCGGCTTCTCCGCTGCCGCATTCCGAATCAGTCGCACCAAATTCGGCCGCTGTATTTTTGCTGTATTTTCAGCGACCCTGACGGACCCCCTCCATGCCAATCAAAAGGTCAGCACAATAGCCCTCGATATCGGGTTCGGGGATCTGTCGTATTTTAACCGGGCGTTTCGCCGTCGGTACGGCATGACACCCTCGGAATTGCGCACGGCAACAAGGTCCGCCCATTGACTGACAGAGAATCCTGGCTCGGGGCCATGTCCGTGGCATTGCACCGAGTTTGACGACAAGCGGCAATTCCTCGTGGAGTACGTGGAGCGCATCATCTATGACCGCTACCGGGTAACGGTGATCGGCTCTATTCCCGTCAAAATGCAATTAACCTAGATCCGGAAGTTGGCGTCGCTGATTTTCGCGAAACCCTTCGCCCACAAGCAAGAGGGAGAATGCTTGAGGGCACCCAATTGTAACTGCTCCGCAGTAGGCTTATTTTCGAAGTTTCATCGATTTATCAGCGCTTTCTGCGCAAGATGCGTGCTTCCAACTCACCAATGTAGGATTAAGCAATTCGCGAGAAATCGAAACGCGCAAGCTTGCTTTTTGTCTTCGCGGCGAGATCGACAAAACGACCTTGCACAAAAAAAGCCGCGCAAGAAGTTTGCCGAGGATGGACGGTTGAGAGCGTAAGGCTCCGGTGGTCGCAAACTACCGACTATTTCACCAACAGGTCCTGTGCGAACGTATTCGGCCGGCATGTTTGTGCGTCTTGCATTTGCCATTTCGACCGCCGTGCATCCTGACATCGTCGTTATGGACGAGATGATCGGAGCCGGCGATCAGAGCTTCATTCAAAAGGCGCAAAAACGCATCGGCGACTTGCTTGAACGCACCCGTATTCTCGTCCTTGCCTCACATAGCCAGCCGATTATCCGCAATTTCTGCAACAAGGTGCTTTGGCTCGAGCAGGGGCAGGTTAAGATGCTCGGATTGGTCGATGATGTGTTACCCGCCTACGAGGGAGCTGTTATTCAGCGCGCGAAATTCTTGACCTCTTCGTGAAGTCGTGCAGCTTACGATAGCTTTTCCGCCATCCAGTCCGCGCTTTGCGCACGCCAGCAGTAGCCGCGATTGTTGGCGACGTGGCCGCCATCGGGGATCACCACGAGTTCCACCGGACCGTTGACTTCTCGGGCAAGGCGCTCGGCATCCTGCCACGGTATGACGCGATCCTGCTTTCCGGCCACCACGAACAGCGGACAGGTGATGCGGCTTGCCACGCCCTCGAGCGAAAGCGTTGCGGCATTGCGCCTGGCATCTTCCTCCGTGGCGCAATGGCTGCGCACCCGAAACGCCTCCCGCGTAAGTTCGGGCAATCCGTCCCACGCGCCCAGCAAGTTGAACGGCCCCGACAGCGCGATACAGGCCCTCACGCGCTTTTCGAATGCTGCGGCGCGCGGCGCGTAGTAGCCGCCCAGGCTCACGCCCCATAATCCGATCCTCGAGGTGTCCACGTCCTGGCGCGTTTCCACATAATCGATGATGGCCTTCACGACTATCTCATAGTCGCCGCGGATGGGAAATTCGTATTCTGCTTCGCCTTGGCCCGGTCCATCGAACACCAGGATCGCGACACCGCGCGCAAGGTAAGGCTGCTCGTAGGCGTCCGTCTCTTCTTTGCAGGAATCGAGCCCGCAGATCATGATCATCACGGGCGGGTGTGCGACCCCGATCGGCTTGCGCAAAATTCCGTGCAGGAACGTGCCGGCAAATGGAATGGCGACCCGTTCGCCCGGCGGCGTCAAATAGGGCAGCGCCAGCGTCCGGCACATCACGGCCTTCGCATGAGCTTCCTTCATCTGCGCGATATCGCGCACGAACAGAAACTTGGCGAAGTGATAGCAGATGCCGGCGCGTTGCAGATGTTCGCCAGCGCTGAGATATTTTCCCCGCGCTAGCGCCGAACGACCCATAGCCTCGTGGATCGCCGCCCGCGCCGACCACGCCCGACACCAGTCGCCCCACGACGCGATCGACGCCGTGACGTCCTGAAAATCCGCCAGCGCCACGCCATTGGCGACGAAGCGCTGCGCCCAATGGGCGATTGCCGAAGCAACGAGAGCGTCAGTCATGGGGCTCGCTTCTCAGAGCATGTTTCGATCAGGTTGAACGTCATACGCGGGCTCGATCCGCGTATCCATCCCGCTTTTCAAGGAATGAGCCCAACAATGGCCAGCCGAATGACGGTCTGAGCCTTGGCAAAGAAAACTTCCGTCAGGGTAATTACGGTCCGGCGGAACGGCACTTCCGCAAGGCCGTGGAATCGGACGCGACCGACCCCGAACCCTGGCTCGGCTTGGCGGCCGCTTATGATCGACTGCGACGTTTTGACCTCGCAGACCGGGCCTATAAGGAAGCGATCGGGATCCCTGGGCAGCGGACGGAAATTCTTGACAATCAGGGCTAGTCCCTCATTTTGCGAGGGAACTTCATTTGTTCCCGGGAGGTCCTGTTAGCGGCCCGGGCGAAGGAGCCCGGCAACCCTATCTTGAGAACAACATCGCGCGCTCGACGAAAGCTCTCGAAGCCGCAGATCCGTTCGACAGGTCCTCGCTAATCCGCTTGTCAGGCGCCAAAAGGGATGGCCAATAGAGACTGCCGCAGGTCGGATTCCACACCAATTTTCGAGCCGATGGCGTCGGATATGCTTGAAGAAATCAGACGGTTGTTTGCCGAATTGCACGGCGGCAGCAAACACTCCGGCCATTTCGATGGCGACGATTACCGGGTCGCAGCGGCGGCATTGCTGGTGCACGTGGCAACGCTCGACCACGACATGACCGGCTCAGCGCGGCAGAAGCTGCGCGACCTGCTCATGGCGCAGTTCTCCTTGACTGACGCCCTGACTGATGAACTTATCGAGGCCGCAATGGCTGCCGATCGGGAGGCGGTCGATTTCTATCACTTTACCAGCCTGCTCATGCGCACCCTCGACGAACAAGGTCGCCTACGTGTTGTGGAAATGCTCTGGAAGATGGCGTTCGCTGATGGTGCCATCAGCGAGTTCGAAGATAACGTAATGTGGCGCGTCGCAGATTTGCTGGCGGTGTCACCGCGTGACCGGATCGCGTTGCGCCAAAGGGTCGTAGACGTTGGGCCGAACAAGGAGGGAACATGAGCGAGGCCGCGGCAATTCGGCGGCCGATAGCGTTGATTACAGGGGCATCGGCTGGCATCGGTGCCGAGTTTGCGCGCGTGTTCGCCCGACACGGCCATGATCTGGTTTTGGTGGCCCGGCGGGAGCGAAAGCTCCATGAACTTGCCGATCAAATAGCCGCCTCGGGCCAGCCGCGCCCGCACGTGCTGGCGATCGACCTTGCCCGCAGCGGAGCGCCCCAGCAAATCGCCAGCGAGCTCGTCGCCCTGAACGTCGAACCCCAATATGTGGTCAACAACGCCGGTTTCGGTTTGCTGGGTCCCGCAGGGGAGCTCGCGTATGCCGAGCAAATCGCGATGATCGACCTCAACGTTCGCGTTCTTGTCGAACTGTCGCTTGCCTTCATTGACAGTCTCAGTCGGCATCGCGGCGGCATTCTCAACGTGGCATCGGTGGCGAGCTTTCTGCCCGGCCCCGGAATGGCGGTCTATTACGCATCCAAGGCCTTCGTGCTCTCCTTCACCGAGTCATTGCACCAGGAATTATCGGACCGAGGCATCCGCGTGACGACGCTGTGCCCGGGCGTGGTGCCGACCGAATTCCAGGCGCGCGCCGGCATGAAGAATATTCCAGGCTCGGAGCTGCTGAGAATGTCGCCTGCGGAGGTCGCCGCAGCCGGATATGCCGGCCTGATGCAGGGCCAAAGAGTCCTGATTCCAGGTGTTGCCAACAAATTCATAACGTTCCTGCCGCGCATCCTGCCGCGGGGCTTTTTTCTTCGCATGGTGGCGCGCTCGCAACTGAAACGACGCAAGTCTTCGCTGTCCTCATAGGTGCTGCGCGCACAAACTGCTTACCAATGGCTTGATGTCAGTTTGAGCTTGTGCGAGGGACCTCAACCCGTGCTCCGGAACCTCCGATCTGCCCAATGACACCGCCCGTTCTGATCGTGCTGCATCAGGAGCAATCGGCCCCCGGCCGCGTGGGCCACTACTTTAAGGCGCACGGCATCCCGTTGGACATTCGTCGGCCGCTGCTCGGCGATCCCCTTCCAGACACACTGGCGGCGCATTCAGGCGCGGTCATCTTTGGTGGTCCGATGAGCGTCAACGATGCGGACGAGCATGTCCGCACCGAGATCGAATGGATCAAGGTACCGCTTGCCGAGAGCAAACCTTTTCTCGGGATTTGTCTTGGCGCCCAGATGCTGGCGTGTCACCTCGGCGCCAAGGTTGGGTTTCACCCGGAGGGCAAGGCCGAGGTCGGCTATTATCCGATATGGATCACACCGGCCGGGCGATCCGTGGTGGAGACTTGGCCAGCAGCCGTCTATCAATGGCACCGGGAGGGTTTCGAGCTCCCGGCGGGTGCCGAACTGCTCGCCGAAGGCGAAATCTTCAAGGCACAGGCATTTCGCTACGGTCGCTCGGCCTACGGCATCCAGTTTCATGCCGAAGTCACCCACGCAATGATGTGCCGTTGGACGACGCGGGGCGAGGAACGGCTCGCCTTGCCGGGCGCGAAGCCCCGCAATCAGCATTTTGTCGATCGTCCGGTCTACGACCTTGCTATCCGCACCTGGCTCTACGACTTCCTGGATCACTGGCGCGCACTGGACCGAGAGGGGGGCGCGGCTGCGGTGGCGGGTTAGCCCCTGAGTTTCGCGATCACGTCCTGCGGTATCGGCTTGCCCTTGAGCTTGTCCGGATCGGCGGGGTCGCGTCCGGCCCACACCCGAACCTCGTGGCCTTCGACCGCGAGTGTTTCGCCCTTCAGCAGCTGATGCCGCATGCGAAAGCTCGACCGTTTCATTTCCACAATGGTCGATTCAATCGTCACCACATCGCCGAACACCGAAGGCACGATGAAACGCGCCGTGACGTCGACGACCGGAATGCCGACGATGTCGTATTTCTTGCGCATCTCGTATTTGTTGAGGCCAAGGGCGCGCAGGAAGAGGGCATTAGTGCTGGAATCGAAGTAGCTGAAATAGTTGGGGAAATACACGATCCCGGCGGGATCGCAGTGGCCCCATTCTACGGTTACCGGATGACGGCTGGCGAGCATGCGGGGCCAATTCCTTTGATCTTGCATTTGCCCGCAGGGCGGGTCGCCTTAGCCCGCCTCTTCATCGGAGGCAGATTCACCTGGGTGTACAGAGTACGTGGCAACTAATCCGCCCTATGGCCGCAAATGATCTTGTTCGAAAATTCTGCAACTTTTCGCAACCGGGCGCTACCGTGGTGCCATACGGATTGCACCATCGAGCCTGATGACCTCGCCATTGAGATAACGGTTCTCGATGATGTGCTGGACGAGATCGGCATATTGATCCGGCTGGCCCAACCTTTTCGGAAACGGGATTGCGGCTGCGAGGGACTCCTGAACCTGCTCTGGCAGGCCGGCCAACATCGGCGTGGTGAATATCCCGGGCGCGATGGTCATCACCCGGATCCCGAATTGAGCGAACTCGCGCGCCGCCGGCAGCGTCAGCGACACGACACCTCCCTTGGAGGCCGCATAAGCAGCCTGGCCGATCTGACCGTCATAGGCGGCCACCGAGGCGGTCGAGACGATGACTCCACGTTCGCCGTCCTCAAGCGGCGTGAGCGGCTGCATGTCGGCCGCGGCAAGCCGGATGGCGTTATAGGTGCCGATCAGGTTGACGTTGATGACCTTCCCAAAGTCCTCGAGCGGCTGTGGGCCATCGCGACCGACAATGCGCCGCGCCGGACCGATCCCCGCGCAGGCGACGAGTATGCGCGCTGCCCCGTGCCTGGAGCGCGCCTCGGCAACGGCCGCAACCATTCCGTCCGCACTGGTGACGTCGCATGCGATGCCGATGCCGCCGATCTTGGCGGCGGCAGCCCGCGCAGCCTCCCCGTTCACATCGAGGATCGCCACCTTGGCGCCGAGGGCCGCGAGGCGCTCGGCGGTGGTACGGCCAAGGCCGGAGCCGCCGCCCGTCACAAGCGCCGCATGTCCTTTAGGATGCATTGGAATCAGTCCGGGTTGGCAAGGGAAGTGGCGCAGATTCCTACGCGGTTATCGCCGCGAGGCGCAAGCCAGGAACCGCAGGAGAAAGCGACGGGCGGGTTATCTACAGTAGTGCTTCAATCTTGCCAGGCGGGCATATCCGGGTCATTTTGCCCGCCCTATACTCCGATCGATTGAAACGCAGGAACAGGGAGACTTGCGCATGAGGATTGCAACTGCCGTAGCGGCGGGCGCCGCGCTGCTGGTGTCGGGGCTTGCCGCCCAAGCACTCGAATCCAGTGCAAAGGCCGCTTCGAAACTTTCGGCCGACGCTCTCTGGGCGAAAATCGGTGATTTCTGCGGAATAAGTAAGTGGCACCCGGCAGTCGAGAAGTGCGAACTTTCCGCGGACGGTAAAACGCGCACCTTGTCCTTGAAAGGGGGCGGAACCATCGTCGAATCGCTTGTGAGGATAGATACGGCCGGCCGCTCCTATACCTATGCGATCGTCAGCGGGCCTTTGCCGGTCGCCAATTACACCTCAACCATCAGCGTAGCCGCCGATGGTGCGGGTTCGACGGTGATGTGGGTCGGTAAGTACGACGCGAAAGGCGCCAGCGACGCCGATTCAAAGAAAGCCATCGACGGTGTCTACGACGCAGGCCTCAAGGCGCTGACGGCGAATTGAGACGTCGCGGCAGGACACCTGGCTCAGGAAACCTAGCTTCGAAAAGGCCTGCCTTACGGGCCTCGGATAAGCCATCCGAATGCCTGATCTGCAGCCGCCGTGGCTCAGACCGGGTAGCGGAGTTGATGAGGCCGCTCATGGCTTGCGTCAGGAAACACGCACGCTTGAGGTTACAGTATCATGCGGTTCTCCGATCCACCAATGCCCGATCATCCGCACGTGTTCAGCCAAGTGGCGTATCGCGGTAAACGTCCTTGACCGCACAGCTCAAGCCGAATTCCGGCAAGGTGAGTTTGTCGGCACCATGCAGCACCTGTGAGTGCCAACCATTGCCGGTTCGGCTATCCACAGTGATTTCCAGGCGATCCTGGCGGATCAGCAGAATGCACGTGCAGGATGGATGCGCGCGGTAGATGTCCCGCTTGCTTTCGATGATGCCTTTGTCGCTCTCCGATAGGACCTCGGCGACCAGATAGAAGCGATCAGCGTAGCGTGGGTCCGGATTCTCGTCGTCCCGGATGACGGCAACATCGGGTTCTGGATCATAAGGCACTGTAGAGACAATATTCACGCCGATGTCATGATAAGCGGCGAGCAGCGGATTATGGCGCTTGAGCGCGGCATTCAACAGCGACTCGAGGTTGCTCGCGATCCGTTGATGGCGACGGTTTGGCGGCGTCATCATCATCGGCACGCCCTCGATCAATTCCCAATGTTCCTCGTCCGGCCGTGACGCGAGCCACGTCCGGAACGATGCAATCGAAAGTATTGGGACATGCTGGAGCACGGCGCCGACCATCAGGTTCACTCCGGATACCGCTGTCGCGATCACAAAAGCACAAGAGGCCTAGCCGGAGTCAACAACTTCCGCGTCATCTGGGTAGTCATTGAAGAGGGGGGTGCGGCAGGCTTCGCTGTCGCGCCCCATGAGACCCGTGCGCCGGGCGCGATTTCAAGCTAACGCGACGCCACCTTCTTCGGCACCCACCTGCGGAAATTCAGCGTGTTGGTGTAGCCGCCGTAGACATTTCCGGCGTCGTCCACCGCGACCGCTTCGAGGCCGTTAACCTCGACGGATTCCAGAATGAAGGCCGCGACCTTGCCGTCCTTGACGCTGCCGATCCGGATGCCCGACTTGTACGGCGGATTGGTTTCATCGGGGGAATTGTCGGCCACGTAGAGCGTGTCGTTCTTGTCGATGAACAGGCCGCTGGGGCGGCCGAACTGCTTCCATTCGAGGAGATACTTTCCGTCCTGATCGAACACCTGGATGCGATTGTTGGAACGGTCGGCGACGAAGAGTCGGCCGGCGGAATCCAGCGCCAGGCGATGCGGCGTGTCGAACTCGCCCGGCCCGGTGCCCTTCTTGCCCCACTCCTTGATGTATTTGCCGTCCTTGGTGAACTTCACGATTCGGTTGTTCGTGTTGCCGCCATGCCCGTCCGCGACGAAGATGTCGCCGTTGGGTGCGATCAGAACATCGGAGGGCGCGTTGAAGGTATCGGCGGTGGTGCCTGCAACGCCAGGCTTGCCCAAGGTCATCAGGAGCTTGCCGTCCTGGCTGAACTTCATGACCGTGTGGCCCTTGCCGTTGTTCAGGGCGCGGCCGTCCGTTATCCAGATATTGTTGTCGGGGTCGACGTGCAGCCCGTGGGGATAGTTGACCATGCCGCCGCCGAAGCTCTTCACCATCTTGCCGGTCGAATCGAACTTCATGACGGGGTCAAGCTTCGACTTCGAGCAGTCATCCGCCGTCTCGCAGCGGTCGAACACCCAGACGCTCTTGCCGTCGCGATCGATGTCGACGCTGACGGCCGCGCCCCATTTGCGTCCGTCGGGAAGCTTGGCCCAGCCGTAATCGAACTTATAGGGATTGGGCGCGTCATTGGGGCCGTAGCCGCTCTGCGTGTAGCTCTTCTCCGCCGACAGCGCGAACGCCGCAGCCATCGCAGCGCTGAACGCGATTGTCACCGCTCTCCCATACCACATGATGCTTTCCTCCGATGCTGTGTCGTTATGTCCTCGTGCTTGCGGACCTAGCTCGCCGCCATGCTCTATGAATTCAGCACGACAATCAACACCCGCTACCGGTGCCGCGTCTTCGGCGCGCGCTTCTCCAGGAAATCGTGCAGCCTGCGCTTTGCTTCCGGATCGCCCTGGGCAATCGCAGACATCAGGGATTCCATCAGCAGGCCGCTGGTGCGGTCCTGCTCGGCGTTGCGCGGCAAGACCTGCATGGCGGCAAAATTGGTCATCGGCGCATTGCCGGCAATGCGTTCGGCCAACTCGATCGCGGTTGTAAGCCCGGCGCCCGGCTCGACGACGTAATGGGAAAATCCGAGCTGCGCGCCTTCATCAGCCCCATAGGTGCGCCCGGTCAGCATCATGTCCATGACCCGGGCGGTGCCGATCAGCCGCGGCAGGCGTACCGATCCGCCACCGCCGAGGAAAATGCCGCGGCTGCCTTCCGGCAAAGCGTAGTAGGCCGAGCGCTCCGCAACCCGGATATGGCAGGCGGCGGCAAGCTCGAGGCCGCCACCCACCACCGCGCCATGCAGCGCCGCAACGACCGGCACGCGGCCGAACTCGATGCGCTCGAAGGCGCGATGCCATGCACGCGAATGCGCGATCCCGGCCGCGGTATCGCGCTCGCTCAGTTCGGAGAGGTCCAGCCCGGCACAGAAGTTTTCGCCTTCGCCGTGGATGACGACGGCCTTGATGTCGTCCGGAACGGCGGCGAAGAAATTTTCGATGCCCTGAATGGTAACATCATCGAGCGCGTTGCGCTTATGCGGGCGCGACAGGCGCAGGATACCGACGGCGCCGCGACGCTCGCGGCGGAGCGACGGAGGAAGGTTGTCGGCAGTTTCATGGCTGCTATCAGACATCGGCAAAAGGGGCATCTCAAATCAGATGAGGTCCCTTGGCACCTGTGCTCGGTCGGGTCAAGCCGCCGGCAGGGGAAGAGGCCAAGTCGTGCGCTCATCTGCCGACCAGGTCCAATATCGCATGGATGAGAAGGCGGCTCTTCAAAACGCATGTCCCGTTGTCAAATCCCAATTTCGCGCAAAGGTCCATGTATGCGACCCACTGGTTTCGACACTCTCCAATAAGTGCGAAGTCGGAGTCCCTCTCGCCCCTCGCATATCGGCCGTTCCTGGCTTTCGAATAAAGACACTCCCTGTAGTCACTTTCGACGCGCACGATCTCATTCGATGACTGACTCTCTGCGCGTGAGATCGGAGCCAATAAATTCACCGCGGCAAATCCGAGTGCCAGAACACGCATGAATTCTCGCCTTCTTCGGGAAGTCTTCGAATGCGAGTTGACCTGAGGGTGCTTAGCCACCGGACTACCATCAGCTCCTTCTACAATCCGGCTATGACACCTTCCGGGTAGAGGGTACAGTGCCGCTCCCCGAAGAGTGGTTTCCGACGTGATACGAGCCATAAAATGCGCGACGCCTTCATCAGTGATGCGGTGCGAACGCCGATCGGCCGTTACAGCGGCGCGCTCGCCAGGGCGCGCACCGACGATCTTGCGGCCGGGCCATCATTCGGTAGTTTTGGCAGAACGAAATACCCCGTTTTTTGCGAGCTAAACCAAGGTCTTGCGGATACTCTTGCGGAGCTGCAGGTTTTTCGCGAAGCCCAACAAGGGGAGGACGCGCGAGCCGTCAGAAGGAGATTTCCAGGTGACCATGAGCCCAGGTTACATTCCGTTTCACCCGAACCCCTCCAGGCCGAAATTCAAGCTGCCGCCGGGCGCGGTCGACGCGCATTGTCATGTATTCGGCCCCGAGGCGAAATTCCCCTATGCACCGGAACGCAAATACACGCCGTGCGACGCCCCCAAAGAAAAGTTGTTCGCATTGCGCGATTTCCTCGGGCTCGACAAGAACGTGATCGTGCAGGCGAGCTGTCACAGCAGGGACAATCGCGCCATGATCGATGCACTTGAGGCCTCCGGCAACCGGGCGAAGGGCGTCGCCTTCGTGGGCGAGGAGGTCACCGACGCGGAGCTGAAAGCCATGGACCGCGCCGGCGTGCGCGGCGTGCGCTTCAACTTTGTCCGCCGCCTGGTCGATGTCACCCCGCGCGACGTACTGGAGCGCATCGCGGCCCGGGTCGCGCCGCTGGGGTGGCACATCGTGGTGTATTTCGAAATGCCGGATCTGCCGGACGTCGAGGCGTTCTTCACCGCATTGCCCACGACTGTGGTGGTCGATCACAAGGGCGTCCCGACGGTGAAAAAAGGCGTCGCCGATCCGGAAAACCAGCGCTTCATCCGCATGCTGGAAAAGCACAGGAACATCTGGAGCAAGGTGACTTGCCCGGAGCGCATGACACTCGAGGGGCCGCCCTATGACGACGTGGTGCCATTCGGCCGCACGCTGGTCGAGCGTTTCCCCGACCGGGTGCTGTGGGGTACCGATTGGCCCCATCCCAACATGAAAAAGGAAGCACCCGACGACGGAATATTGGTGGATTATATCCCCAAGATCGCCCCCAGCGCCGCCGAGCAGAAAGCGCTGCTGATCGACAATCCGATGCGGTTGTATTGGGCGTAGGTCGTAGGGTGGGTTGAGCGAGCCGTAGCCCGAATTGAGCGAAGCGAAATCCGGGACTGCCCTACCAATGTCGCAAGGCCGCCCCCGGGTTTCGCTGCCGCTCAACCCGGGCTACGCGTCTATGGCGCGGGCTACTCCTCCTCCCTGTATTCCACCTCGACACGCACGCGATCCAGGAGGTTCAGGGCGGAGGTGTCCCGCAGACGCTCGGCGGCCTCGCCGAATATGTCGTCAATCTCACCCTCCGATAACAGGCCCCGATCACGTAGCGCGCGAAGCAAGGCCACGGTTACGGCGAGTGCGGCCGATGCGGCGGCTGGGTCGCCGGGATTCGGTGTACAGATCGGTCCAAGGGCGCGGTAACGCCGCCGGAGATTGGCTATCGCGGGGGCGCGTCTGGTGCTCATGGGTCGAACCCGTGAAAGTGAAAAGAGCCGCACGCTAATAAATTTCGGTCCTTGCTTCAATTAGCCCCGGTTGGTACCCCGCCCGCACGTTGCAAACGCGCTCAAGGCGATATTAATTGACGGGCGAGCCCGCAATGTCATGGAGAGATGCCGATGACGGCACCCAAACGAGTAGCCAAAGAATACGACGACATTCCAGGCACGTTTGTGTTCGACGCAGATCGCTCGCGGCAGGGCTATCATCTCAACATGTTCTGCATGTCGCTGATGAAGGCGGAGAACCGCGAGGCATTCAAAGCGAACGAGGCCGAATATCTCGACCGCTTCCCCCTGACGTCCGAGCAGCGCGAAGCCATTCTCAAGCGAGAATACAACCGAATGCTGGAACTCGGCGGCAACATCTATTTCACCGCCAAGCTGGGCGCTACTGACGGACACTCGTTCCAGCACATGGCGGCGGTGATGACCGGCTCGACCCAGGAGGACTATGCCAAGATGATGCTGGCCGGCGGCCGTTCGGTCGAGGGCAACCGCAGCAAGTCGGGGCTCGACCTCCGCAAGAAACCGGCGCCCGGCAAGGCGGCCAAGGCCTCGGCCAAGTCGAGGATCAAACCTTCTCGCCAAGCAACTCCAAAGCGCGGCAAAAAGGCAGGGTCGAAACGTGGCTAGAATTATTGCAGGCGTGACCTCGTCGCACGTGCCGGCCATCGGTGCCGCCATCGATAACAAGAAGACCGCGGAACCTTATTGGAAGCGGGTGTTCTCCGGCTTCGAAAAATCCAAGGAATGGATGGCGAAGACCAGGCCCGATGTGGTGATCGCGGTCTATAACGATCACGCCTCCGCGTTCTCGGTCGAGCTGATCCCGACCTTTGCGCTCGGTTGCGCGGCGGAATTTCCGCCGGCCGACGAAGGCTGGGGACCGCGGCCCGTGCCGGTGGTCAAGGGCCACCCGGCGCTCGCGTCCCATATTGCCCAGTCAGTCATCCTCGACGAGTTCGATCTCACCGTCGTCAACAAGATGGAGGTCGATCACGGCCTCACTGTGCCGCTCAACCTGATGTTCGGCTCGCCTGCGGAATGGCCGTGCCCGGTGATTCCGCTTGCCGTCAATGTGGTGATGTATCCGCCGCCCACCGGCCACCGTTGTTACATGCTGGGCCGCGCGATTCGCAAGGCGGTGGAGTCCTACCCGGAGGATCTGCGGGTGGTGGTCATGGGAACCGGCGGCATGTCGCACCAGATTTCCGGGCCGCGCGCCGGGCTGATCAACAGCAAGTTCGACAAGGCCTATCTCGATGGGCTTACCAAGGACCCGAAAAAACTCACCCGCATTCCCCATGTGGAATACATGCGCGAGGCCGGCGCCGAAGGCATCGAGATGGTGATGTGGCTGATCATGCGTGGCGCCCTCGATGACAAGGTGAAGGAGGTCTACCGTTTCTACACCGTGCCAGCATCCAACACAGCGGTTGGCCACATCATTCTGGAGAACGCTTCGCAGAGCCCAAAGGGCAAGCGTCCGGCGCCCAGTCGGGGCCACGCCTTGAAGGCGAAGCGTGCTGCCGCGGCTGCCGCCGTTGCTTCCCGCGCAGGCAGAGGAGGAAGGGGTAAGGGTCTCGTGGTCAGGAGCAAGCGATGAAGATTTGCGTAGCCGGACAGGGCGCCTTCGGTCAGAAGCATCTCGATGCCTTGAAGCGTATCCCGGAGGCCGAGGTGGTGTCGCTGGTTGGCGGCAATCAGGACGCGACCGCGGAAGTCGCAAAGAAATACGGCGTTCCGCATTGGGGTGGCGATCTTAGTGAAGGCATCAGACGCGCTGATGCCGTCATTCTCGCCACGCCGACCCAGATGCATCGCCGCCAAGGCGAACAGGTGATGCGCGCCGGCAAGCACGTGCTGATCGAAATTCCGATCGCCGACAGCGTGCTGGACTCCGAAGCGCTCGTCAAAATCCAGCAGGAAACGGATGTCGTGGCCATGGGCGGGCATGTGCGCCGTTTCAATCCAAGTCACCAATGGGTGCACAAGCGGATCCAGAACGGTGAACTCAAGCTCCAGCAGATGGACGTGCAGACCTATTTCTTCCGCCGTTCCAACACGAACGCCGCCGGCAAGCCACGCAGCTGGACCGACCATCTGCTGTGGCATCATGCGGCCCATACGGTAGACCTGTTCCAGTACCAGACCGGTGAGACCGTTTCGGAGTGTTTTGCGGTGCAGGGGCCGCGCCATCCACAACTCAAAATCGCCATGGACATGGGCATCGTCATGAAGGTGCCGTCGGGTGCGATCCTGACGCTGTCGCTGTCGTTCAATAATGACGGCCCGATCGGTACATTCTTCCGCTACATCTGCGACAATGGCACCTTCAATGCGTATTACGACGATCTGTTCGACGGGAAGAAGAACCAGATCGATCTCTCCAAGGTCGATGTGTCGATGGACGGCATCGAACTGGAGGATCGCGAATTCATCGCCGCCATACAGGAAAAACGACAGCCGAATGCAAGCCTCGCCCAGGTGCTGCCGTGCATGCACGTCCTGGGCAGGATCGAACAGATGATCGACCCACACCGCGAGGCGCATGCTTAGTTCCACCCCTCCCCGCTTGCGGGGGGAGGTGGGAATGAGCGCCTCCTTCGCGCTCATCCCGGGTGAGGGGGCCTATCCGCGACCCCGAGCTTGTGGGACCTCCCCCTCACCCCGACCCTCTCCCCGCAAGCGAGGAGAGGGAGAGACAACGAGCTGCCTCGCTGTGGACGAGAAAACACGATGGGAACTCCAAGGAGATCAAACATGTTTCACAAAACCATCATGACCGGCATCGCGGCCGCGGCATTCGCTTTCACCGCCGCGTCCGCGCAGGCGCAAAGCACCGTAAAGGTCGGCGCGCTGTTGCCGATGACCGGCCAGCAGCAGTCGACCGGGGTGCAGATCTCTGCTGCGATCCGCCTTTACATGGCCCAGAATGGCGACACGGTCGCGGGCAAGAAGATCCAGGTTATTTTCAAGGATGACGGCGCCGTGCCGGACAATTCGAAGCGGCTGGCCCAGGAATTGATCGTCAACGACAAGGTCAATTTCCTGGTGGGCTTCGGCGTTACCCCGGCCGCGCTTGCGGTTGCGCCGCTCGCGACCGAGGCGAAAACTCCGGAGATCGTGATGGCGGCCGGTACTTCGATCATCACCGAGCGTTCGCCCTACATCGTGCGCACCAGCTTCACGCTGCCGCAATCGACCGTCGTCATGGCGGATTGGGCGAACAAGAACGGTATCAAGAAGGTTGTCAGCATGGTGTCGGATTACGCCCCCGGCATTGATGCCGAGGGCTCGTTCAAGGACACCTTCACCAAGGGCGGCGGGCAGATCCTCGAATCGATCCGCGTGCCGCTTGCAAACCCGGATTTCGCACCGTTCCTGCAGCGCGCCCGCGATGCCAAGCCGGATGCGGTCTTTGTTTTCGTGCCGTCCGGACAAGGCGGGACCTTCGTCAAGCAGTTCATCGAGCGCGGCCTCGACAAGGCTGGCATCAAGATCATCGGCCCCGGCGACGTGACCGACGACGACCTCCTCAATGGCATGGGTGACCAGGTGATTGGCACCGTCACGGCGCATATGTATTCGGCCGCCCATCCGACTCCAACGAACAAGGCCTATGTGGCGGCCTTCGAGAAGGCCAACCCCGGCCTAAGGCCGAATTTCATGTCGGTTGGCGGCTATGACGGCATGCATCTGATCTACGAGGCACTCAAAAAGACCGGCGGCAAGACGGACGGCGATTCCCTGATCGCCGCCATGAAAGGCGTGGCGTGGGAGAGCCCGCGCGGCCCCATGTCGATCGATCCGGACACGCGCGACATCATCCAGAACATCTACATGCGCAAAGTCGAAAAGGTGGATGGCGAGCTGTACAATGTCGAGTTCGAGACATTCCCGAACGTGAAGGACCCGGGCAAGGTCAAAAAGTAGGCGTGCCGTGGTGCGGGGGGCGATGCCCTACTTGATCTACCCTCCCCCGCTTGCGGGAGAAGGTACGGTAGGGGCCGTAGGCGCTAGGTCAAGCCGCGGCCGACCCGTCGCGACTCCCTCCCCCTTTGTGGGGGAGGGTTGGGGTGGGGGGTCGGGGAGCTGTGGCAACGCCGTGCCATCTCCCTCGACCCCCACCCCCGCCCCCTCCCCACAAGGGGGAGGGGAGGAGTTGGCGGCACCGTTATATCCCTGCTCAACTCTCCCCCACGAGCAGGGGCGGAGGAAGCATCGGGCCTCCCCATGCTGACCATCCTGTTCGACGGCGTCGCCTACGGCATGCTGCTGTTCGTGCTGGCCTGTGGATTGGCAGTCACGCTGGGGCTGATGAATTTCGTCAATCTGGCTCACGGGGCCTTCGCCATGGCGGGCGGCTACATCACAGTCGTCCTTGTCAATCGGCTGGGACTGCCGTTCGTGGCCGGGTTGGTGCTCGCCTTTTTTGTTACGGCGGCAATCGGCGCCGTGCTGGAACGCACGCTTTACGTTCACGTCTACGCGAGAAGCCATCTCGACCAAGTGCTGTTCACGATCGGCCTCGTCTTCATGTCGGTGGCAGCGGTCGATTACGTCATGGGTTCGTCCCAGCAGTTCATACAGATTCCGGCGGCCCTGCAGGGCCAGTTCAACGTGTTCGGAGTCGGTGTCGGCCGCTATCGCCTGCTCATCATCGTCGTGTGCGGACTGTTGACTGTGGCGCTGCAACTCGTGCTGACGGCTACCCGCTTCGGTAGCCGGCTGCGGGCGGCGGTTGATGACCAGCGCGTCGCGCGCGGGCTTGGCATCAATGTCGGAAGGGTGTTCGCCATCACGTTTGCGGTCGGCTCGGGTCTTGCCGGCCTCGGCGGCGCACTTGGGGCCGAGATTCTCGGCCTCGACCCGATCTTCCCGCTCAAGTATATGATCTACTTCCTCATCGTCGTCACCGTGGGCGGCACCTCGAGTATCACAGGGCCGTTTCTCGCCTCGATCCTGCTGGGCATCGGCGACGTCGCCGGCAAGTATTATTTCCCCACGCTCGGTGCCTTCGTGATCTACACCATCATGATCGTCGTCCTGATCTGGCGCCCGCAAGGCCTGTTCGCCCGCGGCACGGCCAGGTAGCTGCCGGCAGGGCCGCCATGACTCGTCAGATCGAAGTCGACGTCACCCGCTTCCTCGCCGCCCGGGCGCGCTTCGGTCCATTCGAAATTGCGTTCTGGCTCACAGCCTTCGCGACCATCTATTTTCTGCCCGGCCGCCATCTGATCCTCACCGAAACGGCGATCTGGGGTCTGTTCGCGCTCTCACTCGATCTCATTCTCGGCTATGCGGGCATCATATCGCTAGGCCACGCGGCCTTTTTCGGCGTCGGCGCCTACGCGGCGGGCCTCCTCGCCAAGCACGAAATCATCGTCGAACCCACTATCGCGCTCGTGGTTGCCGGGCTCGCGGCAGCTGCTCTCGGGTTTGCCACGAGCTTTCTGGTGCTGCGCGGCTCCGACCTGACCCGCCTAATGGTGACCCTGGGCGTCTCCCTCGTGTGCTATGAGCTCGCCAACAAATTCGGCGAGATCACTGGTGGCGCTGATGGGCTCCAGGGCATCACCATGGCGCCGCTCCTCGGCGTGTACCGTTTCGACATGTTTGGTCACACAGCTTATGTCTACACCCTGGTCTGGCTCTTTGTGCTGTTCATCCTGGCGCGCCGCGTCGTCAATTCGCCATTTGGCCTGTCGCTCAAGGCCATAAAAGGTAATCCGCTGCGCAGTGCGGCCGTCGGGATCGCGGTCAATTGGAGATTGGTTGCCATCTATACGCTCTCGGCCGGATACGCCGGGATCGCCGGGGGTTTGTTGGCACAGACACAGGCTTTCGCGTCGCTGTCCGTGCTTTCGATCGAACGGTCGGCGGACGCCCTGCTGATCCTCATCATCGGCGGCACCGGTTATCTCTACGGCGGCTTGATCGGCGCTCTGATCTATCGGCTGCTGCAGGACTATCTCTCCGATCTCACGGCGCGTTACTGGCAGTTTTGGATCGGCTTGCTGCTCGTCGCCATCGTCATCGTCGGGCGTGACCGCATCGGCGGCTGGATTTATTTCGTCGAAATGCAGGTCGCGCGCTTATTCCGCCGCTCCGCGCAGGCCACCAGCCCAGACCGGGGGGCATGACCATGGCGCCCGCACCGGATTCGCCCGTATTGGAGACCAGAAATCTGGACAAGCGGTTCGGCGGCATCGTGGCGGCGAATGCGATCTCGATCTCGATCCAGAGAGGCGCGCGTCGCGCCCTGATCGGCCCTAACGGCGCCGGAAAGACCACCCTGGTCAACCTGCTCACCGGTGTGCTGCGGTCGTCGGGCGGCGAAATCCTACTCGACGGTGAACCGATCACGAATCTTGAACCGCATGAACGTGTGCGGCTCGGCATCGCCCGCACCTTCCAGATCAATCAACTGTTCGCCGATCTGACGCCGATCGAAACGCTCGGCCTTGCGATCTCGGAACGGCACGGCTCCGGACGCGACTGGTGGAGGGTCGTCGGCAGCCGGCCCGGCATCACGGCGGAGGTGGGCGAACTCCTCGAACGCTTCCGGCTTACCGATGTTATGGCCGAACGCACCGCGACCTTGCCATATGGCAAGCAGCGCCTGCTCGAAATCGCGGTCGCCTTTGCGTGCCGGCCGCGGGTACTGCTCCTGGACGAACCGGCCGCCGGCGTGCCAGGGGCGGAGCGCCACGAAATCCTCGGCACCATCGCGTCCCTGCCGGCCGACGTCACGGTGCTTCTCATCGAGCACGACATGGACATCGTGTTCAGCTTCGCGGACCGGATTTCCGTTCTGGTCAACGGCGAGTTGTTCGTCGAAGGGCCCCCCGATGAGGTCGCACGTGATCCGCGCGTCAAGGCCGTCTATCTCGGTGAGGAGCTTCATGCCTGAGCTGCTCACGCTCGATCGCCTCACGGCCGGCTACGGCGAAGCGGTGGTGCTCGCCGAAATTTCGCTCTCCATTGACGAAGGCCAGTCGCTCGCTTTGCTGGGCCGCAACGGCATGGGCAAGACGACACTGATCAACTCCATCGTCGGCGTCACCCGTTATCATAGCGGCGTCCTTCGATTGGCAGGCCGCGACATCACGAAACTGCCGCCCGAGCAGCGTGCGCTCGCGGGCGTGGGCTGGGTGCCACAGGAGCGCAACATCTTCCGCTCGCTTACGGTGCACGAGAACCTCACCGCGGTGGCATTGCCGGGATCGTGGACGCCGCAAAAGGTATACGCGATGTTTCCCCGCCTGGCGGAGCGCAAAGCCAATCTCGGCAATCAGCTCTCGGGCGGCGAGCAACAGATGCTCGCGGTCGGTCGTGCGCTGGTGCTCAATCCAAAAATCCTGCTCCTCGACGAACCGCTGGAGGGCCTTGCGCCCATTATCATCGAAGAACTGCTGGCCGCCCTCAATCGGGTCATTCGCCACGAGGGCGTGTCGGCGATACTGGTCGAGCAGAACCCGCAAAAAATCCTCGGCGTGACCGACCGGGCGGTGATTCTCGAACGCGGCGCCATCGTGCATGAGGCCGCAAGCGCGGCGCTGCGCGCCGACCGCACGGTGCTCGAAAGCTATCTCGGAGTCACCGACCAGGGTCCGCGTCGCAGCGTCAAGAATCCGAACTGATCGGTTGCAGGTTGGGCAAAGCCAACGGGTCCGGCCTTCGGCCGGCCCGATGACAGGCTCTGCGTGCCCACCACGATCGAGCCCTGGTGGGCACGGCGCGCGAAGAGCGCGCCTTTGCACCACCCTACAAGTGATTCCAATCGACCGAATGGGTTTACAAATCGTGCTTAATATCGGAAAGAGCGCCGAAAACCATAATGGAGACGTCCATGACCGCTCGAACAAAGCCGCCTTTCCGGGCCGACCATGTCGGTTCGATCCTGCGCTCGGCGCCGCTCAAGGAAGCGCGCGAGAAAGCGGAGCGGGGCGAGATCGCGCCGGCGCAGTTGCAGGCGGTAGAAGATCGGGAAATCCCGGTCATCATCGCCAAACAGGAGGAGATCGGTCTGCGGCTTGCGACCGATGGTGAATATCGCCGCTCGTGGTGGCACTTCGATTTTTTCGGCATGCTCGACGGCGTCGAAATCTACGAGCTCGACCACGGCATCCAGTTCCAGGGCATCCAGACCAAGCCGCGCAGCATCCGCGTCACCGGCAAGATCGGGTTCTCCGATCACCCGATGGTGGAGCACTTTCGTTTCCTCAAGGCACGCACCACGGTGATGCCGAAGATGACCATTCCGAGTCCGAGCGTGCTGCATTTCCGCCTCGAGCCCGACGCCGTCAGCAGGGATTTCTACCCGAACCGCGATGCCATATTCGATGATCTCGGCGCCGCCTATCAAAAGGCGGTGCGCGCCTTCTACGATGCCGGCTGCCGCTATTTGCAATTCGACGACACCGCCTGGGCGTATCTGTGCTCGGATGTCGAACTCAAGAAGGCTCGTGACCGCGGCCTCGACGTCGATCACCTCCAGGAATCCTATGCGGGTGTCATCAACAAGGCGCTCGAAGCCAAACCCGCCGACATGACCATCACGACTCACGTGTGCCGGGGCAATTTCCGCTCAACCTGGATCTCATCAGGCGGCTACGAGCCGGTGGCGAAGAATTTGCTGGCGAACTGCAACTACGACGGCTACTTCCTCGAATACGACAGCGAGCGCGCCGGGGGCTTCGAGCCATTGCGATTCCTGCCTCAGGGTAACAAGATCGTTGTCCTCGGGCTCATCACCACCAAGGTTGGGACGCTGGAGGATAAGGCCGAGATCAAACGCCGGATCACCGAAGCGACCAAATATGTGGCGCTCGATCAACTCGCGCTGTCGCCTCAATGCGGCTTTGCCTCGACCGAGGAGGGCAACCTGCTCGCCGACAGCGAACAATGGGCGAAGCTGCGCATGGTGGTGGAGATTGCCCGGGAGGTGTGGGGATGACCGCGCGCACGACTCCCCCCTTTCGCGCCGATCATGTGGGTAGCCTGCTGCGTCCTGCGGCCGTCAAGGAGGCGCGCGCGAAGCTGGCAGCCGGAGCGATCTCGGCCGCCGAACTCAAGGCGATCGGAGACCGTGAAATCGAACGCCTGGTGAAGCGGCAGGAGGAAATCGGACTTCAGCTTGCGACCGATGGCGAGTTGCGTCGTTCGTGGTGGCATTTTGATTTTTATGCCGGGCTGGACGGCGTCGAGCTTTACGAGACGGGCCAAGGCATTCAGTTCGCGGGCGTTGCCACCAAATCGGAAAGCATTCGCATTGTCGGCCGGGTCGGCTTCTCCGGCCATCCGCAGATCGACCATTTCCGCTTTCTCAAGTCGAAGGCGCATGTCACCGCGAAAATGTGCATCCCGGCGCCTGGCACCATGCATTTCCGCCAGGGCCGACAGGCGATCTCCCGCGACATCTATCCGGACCTCTATACTTATTTTGCCGATGTGGCAGCCGCTTACAAAGGGGCAGTGCGCGCCTTCTACGACGTTGGTTGCCGTTACCTACAGTTCGACGAAACCGCCTGGGCGATGATGTGCTCGCCCTTCGAGCGCGAACAATCGAAAAAGCGCGGCGACGATCCGGACACGTTGCCCGCCCGCTATGCCCGCATGACTAATACGGCGCTGGCGGACAAGCCCGCCGACCTGGTCGTGACCATGCATTCCTGTCGCGGCAATTTTCGTTCCAAGTGGATTGCGGAGGGCGGCTACGAACCGGTTGCCGAACGGATGTTCAAAGACGTCAATGTCGACGGCTATTTTCTCGAATGGGAGACTGAGCGCGCCGGCGGGCTCGAACCGTTGCGCTACGTGCCGAAAGGCAAAAAGATCGTGGTGCTTGGCCTCATCTCGTCCAAACTTCCTGCGCTTGAGAACAAGGACGATATCAAGCGCCGCATCGACGAAGCAACGAAGTACGTGGCGCTCGACCAACTCGCGCTTTCGCCGCAATGCGGATTTGCCTCCACGGAAGAAGGCAACGTGCTGACCGAGGAGGAGCAATGGGCGAAACTGCGCCTCGTGGTCGAGATCGCCCGGGAGGTCTGGGGGTGATTCGCACCACGCCTCCGTTCCGCGCCGATCAGGTCGGCAGCCTGTTGCGCACCGCCGCCCTCAAGGAGGCGCGGGGCAAGCGCGAACGCGACGAAATCGATGCCGATGCCCTGAGGGCGATCGAGGACGAGGAAATCCTCCAGCTGATCCGTAAGCAGGAAGAGGCCGGCCTCCAATCGGTCACCGACGGCGAATATCGCCGTGCCTCGTGGCAGACCGATTTCCTGCTTGGTCTCGCCGGCGTCGAATCGTATCACGGCGAGCGCAAGTTCAAGTTCCAGGGACCACAGCCGCGGCCGATCCTGCTGCGTCTCAATGGCAAGCTCGGCTCCTTCTCCGGTCACCCGATGATCGGGCATTTCAGCTTTGTCACCAGGCACACCAGGGTGACGCCGAAGATGACGATCCCGTCACCATCGACGCTGCATTTCCGCTACGGCCGCGAAGCGGTGCCGCAAGCGATCTACCCCTCAATGGACGATTTCTATCATGATCTCGGGATCACTTACCGCAAGGTCGTGCGCGCGTTCGCGGATGCGGGCTGCCGCTATCTTCAACTCGATGAGGTCAATCTCGCCTATCTGTGCGATCCGGCGCTGCGCGACCAGGTGCGGGCGCGCGGCGATGATCCCGACCGCTTGCCGCTCGTTTATGCCGGCATGATCAACGCCACCATTTCCGACATTCCGGCCGACATGACGATCACGATGCATCTCTGCCGCGGTAATTTCCGCTCGACCTTCGTGGCGTCGGGCGGCTACGAGCCGATTGCCGAGATGCTGTTCAACACAATTGGGGTGCACGGATATTTCATGGAATACGACACCGTGCGCGCCGGCGGCTTCGAACCGCTTCGTTTCGTCCCGAAGAGCAAGCAGGTCGTGCTCGGGCTGGTAACGTCGAAATCCGGCACGCTCGAAAGCCGCGACGAGATCAAGCGCCGTATCGAAGACGCAGCGAAATTCCTCGACGTCGGCCAGCTCTGCCTGTCGCCGCAATGCGGCTTCGCTTCGACCGAAGAGGGCAACGTGCTGGCCGAAGAGGAGCAGTGGGCGAAGCTGCGGATGATCGTCGAGGTGGCGCAGGAGGTGTGGGGATGATTCGCACCAAACCGCCGTTTCGCGCCGATCATGTCGGGAGTCTGCTTCGCCCGAATGCCCTCAAGGAGGCGCGGGCGCGTCGCGCGAACAACGAGATTTCCGCCGCCGAACTGACTGCCATCGAAGACCGCGAAATCGAGCGTGTCATCCGCAAGCAAGAGGAGATCGGCCTCCAATCGATCACCGATGGCGAATTCCGCCGGTCCTGGTGGCACCTCGATTTCCTGTGGGGACTTGATGGTGTCGAGCGCTATGCGATGGAGCAGGGCATCGCGTTCTCCGGGATGCGAACGCGCGCGGAGGGGGCTCGTGTGGTCGGCAAACTCGGCTTTTCCGGGCATCCGATGCTCGATCACTTTCGTTTTGTCAAGGCACGGACTTCCCGGGTGCCGAAGATGACCATCCCGGCGCCGTCGGCCCTGTATGGCCGGCTGGGTCGCGACCCCATCAGCCCCGACGCTTATCCGATCCTCGATCAACTCTTCGCTGATCTCGGCACGGCCTATGGACAAGCTATGCGGGCTTTCGCCGACGCCGGCTGCCGCTATCTCCAGCTTGATGAAGTGTTCATCGCCATGCTGTGCGACCCTGCTTATCGGGCTACCCAACAGGGTCGTGGTGACGATCCGCAGAAACTCGCGGAAATTTACGCAGACATGATCAACGCGGCGATATCGGACGCCCCGCCCGACATGACGATCACGATGCATCTGTGCCGCGGCAACTATCGTTCGACTTTCATGGGCAGCGGCGCTTATGATGCGGTTGCTGACGTGCTGTTCAATCGCATCAAGGTGCACGGCTATTTCATGGAATATGACACGGAGCGCGCCGGCGGCTTCGAGCCGCTGCGGCTCCTGCCCACGGGGCGGGTGGCCGTGCTGGGTCTCGTGACCACGAAGAGCGGCCAGCTTGAATCCAAAGATTCGATCAAACGCCGAATCGAGGCGGCGGCGAAATTCGCCGACATCGATCAACTCTGCCTTTCACCGCAATGCGGCTTCGCGTCCACCGAGGAGGGCAATATCCTTACGGAAGACGAACAATGGGCGAAGCTTGGAATGATCGTTGAGTTGGCCGCCGAGGTGTGGGGGTAATCGGCCATCGGGGTCGCAGCCTTACAACGCTCTCGAACTGTCATCGCCCGCTTCAAGCGGGCGATCCAGTAACCTTCATGCGATCGATTGAATGAATGCACAGCCCCAATCAGATACGCGGGGTTACTGGTCGCTCGGTCAAGCCGGGCGATGACAATCTTGAGATTGTTGCAGGGTCGTGGTTCACCTCGTAACAATCGATATGCACCCGTCCACCTGCGTGGATTCTGATGCCCCTTCCCCTCTCCGGCCTTCTCGTCGTCTCCCTTGAGCAAGCAGTCGCGGCGCCCATGTGCACGTGCCGCCTCGCCGACGCCGGCGCGCGGGTCATCAAGGTCGAGCGACCGGAAGGCGATTTTGCCCGCGGCTATGACAATCTCGTTCATGGCGAAAGCGCCTATTTCGTCTGGCTCAACCGCGGGAAGGAATCCGCGGTGCTCGACCTCTCCAAATTCGAGGACAAGGCGCTGCTCGAGGCCATGCTGGGGAAGGCCGATGTGTTCGTGCAGAACCTCAAGCCCGGCGCGGTGGGAAAGCTCGGTTTCGCACTCGATCGCCTGCGCCGCCACTATCCGCGCCTGATCGTCTGTTCGATATCAGGCTATGGCGAGAGCGGTCCTTATGCGCGACGCAAGGCTTACGATCTGCTGATCCAGGCCGAAGCTGGCCTTGCCTCCATCACCGGCGGCCCCGAGGCGCCGGCGCGCGTCGGAGTCTCGGCGGTCGATATCGTGGCCGGCATGAATGCCTACGAGGCGATCCTCGAGGCGCTAATTTCGCGCGAGCAAAGCGGAGAAGGCGTCGAGATTTCGGTGTCGATGTTCGACGCGATTGCGGATTGGTTGACCGTGCCCCTGCTGCAACACGAGGGCGGCCAGACGCCCCGACGGATCGGGCTTGCTCATCCGAGCATTGCGCCATACGGGATTTTCACGACACGCGACGGCGCCGATATTCTGATCTCGATTCAGAGCGATCGCGAATGGCGTATATTGGCGAGCAAGGTGCTGGGAGACACGGCGCTTGCGGCCGATCCGGCGTTCGCCACCAATGTGGAGCGGGTGAAGCGGCGCGCCGAAATCGATGCGCGGGTCCAGGCAGTTTTCGGCACAAGCGACGTGGTGCCGTTGTCGCAGAAACTCGACGCCGCCGATATTGCATTCGCGCGCGTCAGCGATATGGCGGCGCTCGCCACGCATCCGCATTTGCGCCGGATCACGGTGACAACCCCGTCGGGGCCCGTATCCTATCCGGCTCCTGCCCGCGGGAGGACGGAGGGATACGGCGCAGTGCCGGGCCTTGGCGAGCATTCGGACGAGGTGCGCGCCGAGTTCCTGGCGAAACGTATGTAGGGGCGACCCTTGTGGTCGCCCCTACTGCCGGTGGACGCGGAGCGCAAACGGGGCAACCACAAGGGTCGCCCCCCACAGCAGACGATGTCGTGAATATTTGTCGCTGCGCGCCTCAATCCATCGCGTGAGCCGTGCTCCTACCGAGCTGTCGCACGGCGCGCGAGGAGCCGACGAACAGAACCAGCGGCATCGCGGCGAACGCCAGCAGCAGCAGCATCTTGTAGTCGTTCGCGTAGGCGATGATCATGGCCTGTTGGGTCACCATCAGATCGAGCAGCGCCTTGCCGGCATCCGTCGCCATGTTGAGGGTCGAGGCGACGTCCGGCGCCTGCAGCGCGCTATTGAACGGCGTCACGTTTTCGACGAGGCGCGCGTGCATGACGGTCGCGGTATTGGTGAGCTGGGCGATCATCACGGAGATGCCGATCGAGGAGAAAATGTTTCGCATCAGCGTGAGCATCGCGGTGCCGTCGGTGCGCAATTCATTCTTGAGCGTGAGGAACGCGACCGTGCTCAGCGGCACGAACAGAAAGCCGATGCCGGCGCCCTGGATCATGCTTGTCACCGCAATCGTTGTGCCGGAGGTCTGGTCCGTGAACAGCTCCATCTGATACAGCGTGCCGGCCATGAGGACGAGCCCGAAAAGCAGCAGCCACCGCGCTTCGATGATGCGCAGCAACCGGCCGATGACCATCATGCTCAACAGCGTGCCGATGCCGCGGGTGCCGAGCAGCCAGCCGGCCGTCGTCACTGGGTAGCCGATGATGTTCTGCATGAAGGGTGATACCAGCGCCATGGTCCCAAACAGCGCCACGCCCACGAAGGCCATGAACACGAGGCCCGTCACGAAGTTGCGGTCACGAAAGACCTCGAAGCGCACAAAGGGATTGTCGGTCGTCAGCGAGTGGGCGAAGAAGAAATAGAAGCCCACGATGGAGATAATGAGTTCAGCGACGATCTCGGTCGAAGAGAACCATCCGACCTGTTCGCCGCGATCGAGCATGATCTGCAGTGACCCGATCCCGATGGCGAGCGCCACGAACCCGAACCAGTCGAAGCGCCGGCTTTTCTCCGTTGGGGTCTCGTCCATGAAAATCATGAGGCCGATGACCGTAAAGATGCCGATCGGCAGATTGATGAGAAAAACCCAGTGCCAGCTGTACTGGTCGGTAAGCCAGCCACCCAGCGTCGGCCCCATGATCGGGCCGAGCATCACGCCCACGCCCCAGATCGCCATGGCGGAGCCGCGTTCGGCCAGCGTATAGGAATCCAACATCACGGCCTGGGACAGCGGCACCAGCGCGGCGCCGAACGAGCCCTGCAGCGCGCGGAACAGGACCATTTCTTCGATGCTCTGTGCCGAACCGCACAGCACCGATGCAAACGTGAAGCCGGCGGCGCAGACGATGAAGAGCTTCTTGCGACCGAACCGCTCGGCAACCCAGCCGATCGGCGCCGTCATGATGGCGGCGGCCACGATGTAGGAAGTCAGGACCCAGTTGATCTGGTCCTGGGAGGCCGACAGGCTGCCCTGCATATAGGGCAGAGCCACATTTGCGATGGTGGAATCGAGCGCCTGCATGATGGTCGCCGCCATGGCGCAGACGGTGAGCAGCGTGCGGCGCATTCCGCGTGGAAGGGGCTGGGCGGCGGTCATGGTATGCTCTTGAAGTCTTCTAGTCGCTTTCTCCCTCCCCTTGTGGGGGAGGGAAAGAAGAGCTATCGCGCCGCCATCTTCTCGTCGGCGACTGAGGCCGATGGCCCGAACAGCGACGCGATCAATTTGCCGAGCGACCGGCTACGGCCGGTATCAATCTCGACCTTTACGCTCATGCCGGAGCGCAGGTCTCTGGTGTTCTGGTCGGGGTCGAACGCGATGCGCACCGGAACGCGCTGCACCACTTTCACCCAGTTCCCGCTGGCGTTCTGCGGTGGCAAAATAGCGAATTGCGCGCCGGTGCCGGGGCTGACGGCGGATACCGTGCCGTGGAAGGTGCGGTCCGGGAATGCGTCCACATCCATCGAAACCTTCTGACCGGACCGCAGGTAGGTAATGTCGGTTTCCTTCGGATTGGCATCGACCCACGGCGCGGCGTCGTCGATGATGCTGAACACGGCCGCGCCGGCGATCACATAGCGTCCGAGCTGGATGTTG
>DATGCX010000033.1:0-3278 GCA_035311445.1 Xanthobacteraceae bacterium
CTTCGCTCTTTTTGTCGCGTTTACAGCTTCCGAGGTGTGGGGAAATATCGAGCGGGCCAACACGGCAGTCGACCGGGAGGCCAGCGCGGCGAAATCCGTCCTGGTGTTAGCTGCGACCTTTCCCGGAGAGCCAGAGGCGCGCTTGCGCGCCTTGATCCACCGCTACATTGAGACAGCTGCGACCGAGGAATGGCCGAGCATGGCGCACCAATATTCCGAGCTATCGGTCACCCCGCCATCTCTCGCCGAGGCCCTGGCAGCGATCCTCGCTCTCACGCCCCACAGCCCTGGTCAGGAGATCGCGCAGCACGCTCTCTCCGATGCGATCTCAAACGTGTTTGACGCGCGCCGGCAGCGCATCCTCGTCAGCCACTCGCGCGTCAATGTGCTTAAATGGGCGTGTCTGTTTGTGCAGGCGATCAGCTTGTTGATCGCCATCGCCATGGTCCACATCGACAACCGGCGCACCGTCGCTATCGCAATGGGACTCGTTACCAGTGGGGTGGCGGTGTCCTTTTTGGTGATCCTTGCCTACGACCGACCCTTTATTGGGGAGCTCTCGATCTCGCCCACCCCACTGGTTCAGGTGGAGATCGCGTCGAGTGAGCAGTAATTCTTTATCCGAATAGCGGTCGCCGGGGTCAGGTCGAGTAGCAGCCGGTGAGAGGGCTCTTTCTCTTTTCATCGAGCCGGTCAGCCGATCGTGGTCGCAATTGCCCAACCGCGCCAATTTGAGGTCACCAGCGCGCCTTCCGACGGTCGCCGACCGGTCGCTTTGAAGGCAGAATCCGTTGTAAAGTCACAATAATTTGGGATCATCCCCGTCACGGGCAAGGTCTGGTTAAGCGCACCGCAATTTTGCGGTCTGAAACGGGGCGAGGCGCCACAGCGCGTGCACCGAAAACCCACGCACGTGCCATCCGCCCAGGGCGCCGATGGCTGCGGCGGGTGCCTTCGATATTCAGCTACCCTGATGGCGGCGATATCGGGCTGGGGTTCCCTCGCCTGCTGCGCAGAGGCGCACCGCTCGAGCATGGCGATTATTGCTATGCCGGAGGAATAGTCGCTCCGAACTCCCCCAATCCCTTGCAGCATAACACTTCGATCAAATGTGTTAACCATAGTATATTGCAGATCCAATCGACTGCGCACAGTTTTCAAAAGCGCGGGAGAGGCATGAAACTGCTTTACAACTTGGTTACCTTTTCTGTAATTTATATTTTGAAGATTTGCAGCTGGCCGAGCTGGGAGCCCTTGATGCCGCGCGCGAGTTGGAGCGGTTTTCTGCGTCTTTCGCTGGTGTCTTGCCCGATTTATCTCTCGCCGGCGACGACGCGCGCGAAACCTATTCGCTTGCATCAGGTGTGGCGACCGGCTGCCGCTCCCGAGGCGGATGATCCGGATCGAGATCGAGATACCCAGGTCACAGGCTCGTCAACACCATGGCTAGTGCAACCGGAAGCGACCGCAAGAGCCGATCAAGGCGGTGCGCCCACGCGAATTGCGTTACGCCCGCATGACCCAAGCACGGGCGAGGAGATCGAGAAATCGCAAGTGGTTAGGGGATATGAATACGATCGCGGCCAATTCGTCACGGTCTCCGCCGAGGAGCTGAAGGCGCTCGATGTCGAGAGCTCGCAGGTGATCGATCTGGAGACGTTCCTGCCGCGCGGCGACATCGACCCCGTCTATTTTGACACGCCGTATTACCTCTACCCGGACGGCCCGATCGCGGTCGAGGCGCTGCGGGTGATCGGCGCGGCGATGGCCGAGGCGTGTGTCGTCGGAATCGGACGTCTGGCGCTCAGCCGGCGTGAGCGGATCGTGATGCTCGAGCCGCGTGGAAGCGGGATGGCACTGTTCACGTTGCGCGCCGGCGATGAGGTCCGCGCGGCACAGTTTGGCGACAACGAGCGCGATCTTGATCCCGAAATGGTTGCGATCGCCCGTGCGATCATCCGACAGCGCCTCGGGAAATTCGACCCGAGCGCGTATCGGGACCGTTATCAAGAGGCGTTGCGAGGGTTGATCGAAGCCAAGCTGAAGGGGGTGGCGATCAGACCGCAAGCGGTCAGCACGCCGCCCCCGGGGATCGATTTGATGGCGGCTCTGAAACGCAGTCTCGCACAGGAAATACCTGTCACCGGCTCCGCGTCCGCCAGAGAAAGGCGAGCCAAGCCGACGGCCGATCGCCGCCAGCGCGCATTGCTGCTACCGGTAGCCGGCGGCGGAAGAAGGAAGGCAAAGCCCGCGATCGACCCGGCCGCCGCCGCCATGAGACCGCGAAAGAAGGCGTGAACATTGCCGTAAAAGGAGTTTGTGCGACACAGATCGTGCTGGCGCTGCCAAGCGCCCGCAGACTTTGGTGGCGTTGCGAGCTGTGCGTGGTTGTTTGTGAAGAATCGCGGAGCCGGTGAGGCGGCTGGCAAAACGCGGCGGGTGAAATAATCGATTCCGCAGGAAAACGGCCACCGGTTTTCTTGCGATTTGAGATTGGCGCGATTTGTGGCGATTGGGTGGTGGGTGATCGGCGTTGGGGGACGCGGTGGCGAGACCACGGGACGATCGTCAAAAATATCTGTTACGGCCGGCACTGGAAGAGATCATCGATCTGGGCCATCCGCTGGTTCGGCTGGGCCGTGAGATAACCTGGCCGGATATGACATCGCGGTTCGTCCGGCAAATTGAGCAACAGACGGATTGCGAGAAGCCGCCTTAGCAGTCGCGGCGGAGGCCATTGACAGCCTCGAGGCCGACCTCATCGAATGTCTGAACCCAACGGTCGTGGCTGCGGTCCCATATTTTCAGACCGCAAATTTGCGGCGCGGTTTCCCGATGGGTTGCCCGCGACCAGGTCCAGTGCAGGATGACCCAGGATTATCACGATTTTACAATAGGTTCTATCTTCGGAGGGACAGATCAACCACCAACGCGGAGCGCGCTACTGACCGTAAATTGGCGCGGCTGTGAAACGGTCGTTGACCGATCGGCGCGACGGGACCCTGTCACCGGTGAGCTGGACACCGACCCATGCGAGGTCTCCCCGCTTTTTTGCCGTCGATCCGGCGGCCAAAATCCTTTATGCAGCCAACGCCGACGAGGGTTTTAGCGATCAGCAGAACACAGACATGATCGTGCCGTTCCGGATCGGCCAAGCGAACGGGATGCTGACGCCGACTGGTCAGGTGATCAAGACCAACAGCCCGTGCACGATCGTCTTCGCCGGAGCGTAGCCCTTCGGCTCCTTAGTTGTTAACGGCGGGACGTGCAAGGAAGTC
>DATGCX010000034.1:0-2818 GCA_035311445.1 Xanthobacteraceae bacterium
AAAAGTCGACGCGTTGCTCCGAGCCTCTCTGCAGTCACCGCCGGGCCTGCATGTCGATCACATCGACTTGCGAACTACCTCCGGTGCGCATCTGCCAACCACGCTCGTTACTCTCCCGGGCCTAGCCGGATGCAGAGAGCACCGAGCGCTCGTGAAATTCCTGAGGAACGCGTGACTGCACTACCTCTGGTTCTGACCATGACCGCTAATGCCACACTTTGCGCGTAGCAGCATGGCATACCACGGCAGTCCGTTATTGAGGGTGGATCTGCCGTGGTCATGCCGACCGGATGTGCCCACTCGGACGGAAATATGACCCGGAGCTGAACACGGCGTCGGCGGAGAGTGTGCCGCCAGTATTGGTCCGGGTATGGTGAATGCTACCGAAATATACAGCAGGGCCCCACAACGGCGAGGAGCGACCGTCATGCCCACCGCATTCCGGGGCACGCGATCATCTCAAGCGACCGAGCGAGCTGGCCCACCTCGACGTTGGCGCCGGTGAAGCACAACGGTCGGTCTCGGGTCTATCGCGTGTTGTTCGCGTCCCGTTCCGGGTTTGACGGCCGTAGAAAGGTAGATGGTCCGTGTCAGTCATGCCAACGTGGCGGTGGCCTGACCCGGACCCGCCGCTCGCGGCAGCGCGATCGTGCTCCGATCGGCCCGCCGGGGATTGCTTAACCAGTTGCTGCACCGAGGTCGCGATGCCAGCGAAACATGCCGCCGCCTGGACCGCGAAGGCCACTCGTTCTTCGCGCGATGTGGGCGTAATCTTGTGTCCGACGCGCACTGGAAAGTGGTTTGCAGCGGTATCAGGCCGCGACAGGAGAAACCAGCGATGCTTTCTCGCGAGGAGAACGAACTTATCACCCGGGTCGGCCAGGGCACACCAATGGGCGACACCCTGCGGCTCTATTGGCTGCCGGCCTTGCTGTCGCGCGAGATTCCGGAGCCGGATTGTCCACCGGCGCGCGTGCGCCTGCTGGGCGAGGCCCTGGTCGCCTTCCGCGACACCAACGGGCGCATCGGGCTGATCCAGGAATTATGCCCGCATCGCCTCGCTTCACTGTATTTCGGCCGCAACGAGGAGTGCGGCCTGCGCTGCGTCTATCACGGCTGGAAATTCGACGTCGATGGCAACTGCGTCGACATGATGAATGAACCGGACGATTACCAATTCAAACACAAGATCCGCGCCACCGCTTATCCGACCTGCGAGTTGGGCGGCGTCATCTGGGCTTATATGGGGCCGGCCGACAAGAAGCCGCCGCTACCGGAATTCGCGTGGACGCAGGTGCCGCAATCGCATCGCCACGTCACCAAGGTGATCCAGGAATGCAACTGGCTGCAGGGTCTGGAAGGCGGCCTCGACACCTCGCACGCTCCGATCATGCACCGGCTGATCACCGAGAATTCGACCCGTGGCGGTTTCAAGCCCTCGAACCCGTTCGTTGCTGGCAAGGCGCCGAAGCTGGTCGTGGACATCACGGAATATGGCTATCAGTACGCCGGCATCCGACCGCTCGGCGACAGCGAGATGCACATCCGCACCTATCAGTTCATCCTGCCATTCCACCAGATCCGCCCGTCGAAGTCGGAACGGGGTCACCCGATGGACGCCGGCCACTCCTGGGTGCCGATCGACGACCAGATGACGATGGTGTTCAACTGGTCCTACAGCGTCACCGACGAGCCGCTGAATGAGGAAGACCGGCTCGAGCGCAATCTCGGGAACGGACCATTGCATGTCGACCAGGTGACGTTCCGCTCCAAGGCCAACCGCTCGAACGACTATCTGATCGACCGCGAGGTCCAACGCACCGAAAGCTTCACCGGCATCGACGGCATCAACGTGCAGGACCGCGCCATACAGGAGGGAATGGGTAGCATCGTCGATCGCAGCAAGGAGCACCTCGGACCGGCGGACAAGGCCATCATCCAGGCGCGCAAGCTGCTGCGGCAGGCTGTCAAGACGGTGCAAGCCGGCGGCGTTCCGGGCGGCACCCGCGGCTACCAGCAGCTGCGGGCCCGCGAGGCGGTGTTGCGCCGCGATGCCGATTGGCGCGCCGAGATGACGCCCGAGATGCCGCGCGGGGCCATCATCCAGACCATCTAGGAGCTCTCGAAACCCAGGTGCGGCGGTCGATGCCGGGTGTGCGGTAGCGTTGAGGGGAAGGTGAGCCATCAGCAGTAAAGAACGGTCGCAAATACCCCATCGCCCCAATGCCTGCACTGCAGAGAAAGCCGACATTAGCCTGTCCAGCAACATCGATGATGACGGCGCGCTTCAGGATGGCCGCTTGACACGCGGGAACGACCAACGAGCCGCGCTTCACGCAAGGTACTTTTTGAAGTGCGCAATGGTGCGGTCCCAGGCGAGCTTGGCGGCCGGCTCATCAAAGCGCGGCGTCGAGTTGTTGTGAAAGCCGTGCTGCGTGCCCGGGTACTTGTGCATCTCGTGCGGCACTCCCGCTGCATTGAGCGCCGTCTCGAAGGCCGGCCACATCGCGTTGATGCGCTCGTCGTTCTCGGCGTAGTGGATGAGCAGCGGTGCCTTGATCGAGGGCACGCCTGAGGTCTCGGCAGCGGCGCCGTAGAACGGCACGCCAGCGTGCATGTCGGCGCCTAGCGTCACAGCGAGATAGTTCGTCGTGCCGCCGCCCCAGCAGAAGCCGGTGACGCCGAGCTTGCCCGTCGAGAGTTGGTGCGCCTTGAGATAGCGCGCGCTGTTCAGCATATCCACGCGGAGCTTGGCCTGATCGAGGCCTGCTTGCAGCGTGCGCCCGTCGTCGTCGTTACCGGGATACCCGCCGACGGG
>DATGCX010000035.1:0-14046 GCA_035311445.1 Xanthobacteraceae bacterium
GCCAAGCTCAAAATTGCGTTCTGGGACTACCTCGGCGACCGCCTGGACGTCCCAGGCACGACAGCCATTCCCTACCTGCCGGAAATCATCCTTGCCAGTGCCCGACCGCTCTGATCGCCACGGGCTTTGCCCCTCTTACGACCGCATCCATTAAGCCGTTGGTATAATTGACAGAAACAGGCTCTGCGAGCCTGCCAACGGTACGAACCTTCGTGGAGGTCGGGTCTCGTGCTCGCATCTTGGATTGGAGCACTTTTGCCGTCCGGCACTGCCGCCAGTGTCTTCTCCCGCCTCAGCACCGAACGAACAGGCGGTCACGAATGCCGCCATCCACGATAAGTTACGTCGAGCAATACAGGAACCAGTCGGCGGAACGCCGGTCAACGTGCCCGTGTCGTAAGGGAGTGATAAATACGGGAGGGTTGGAAGGGCCGACAACTGGCCAGACAGCGCTGCTGGAGAGCGCAGCGAGCTAGTTTCGATCGAGCCCATCCATGCGATAGGCTTCCAATCGCAGGCGGGGGCTGCTAGCGGACAGTGGCGAAAAGTTATGGATCGACGCATCTTCTTGAAGACCGCAACGGGTGCAGGCGCCCTCGCGACCGGTCTCGCAGCGCCGGCGATCTCGCAGCGCGCCTCGGCGCACACGTTACGCTTCGTACCGCATGCCGACCTCGCGAATTTCGACCCGATCTGGAGCACTACGTATGTCGTGCGCAACGCCGCGACACTGGTCTGGGAGACGCTTTATGGGGTCGATGAGAAGCTTCAGCCGCGGCGTCAGATGGTCGAAAGCGAGGATGTCTCAGATGATGGCCTCACCTGGAGCTTCCGCTTGCGCTCGGGGCTGAAGTTTCACGACGGCGAGCCGGTCCTGGCTAAAGATGCCGTCGCGAGCATCAACCGATGGGCCGCACGCGAAGCGATGGGTTCGATGATCAAGGACGTCGAGAACGAATTGATCGCAGTCAATGACCTGACCTTCCGCTGGGTACTCAAGAAACCATACCGGAAGATGCGGTTGGCGCTCGGTAAGCTCGGAGTGCCCCACTGTGCCATCATGCCGGCGCGGATCGCCGCCACCGATCCGTTCAAGCAGATCAACGAGTTTATCGGCAGCGGTCCGATGAAATTCGTGCGCAACGAGTGGACACCCGGAGCCCGTGCCGTCTTCGCGAGGTTCGGCGACTACGTGCCACGTCCGGAACCCACGTCATGGCTGGCTGGAGGCAGGCGAATCCTACTCGACCGCATCGAGTGGATCGTGCTGCCTGACCCAGCCACTGCTGCCGCCGCACTGCAGAGCGGCGAGGTTGACTGGTGGGAGAGCCCGATTAACGACCTCGTTCCACTGCTGAAAAGGAACCGCAACATCGTGGTGGATATCGCCGATCCGCTAGGCAACGTCGGCGCTTTCCGCATGAACCATCTGCAACCGCCATTCAACGATGTCCGCGCGCGACGTGCCATCCTCATGGCCATGAGCCAGGAGGACTATATGCGCAGCATCGTGGGCGAGGACAGCATGTGGAAGCCGATGTTCGGCTTTGTAACGCCCGGTACGCCGCTCTATAACGAAGAGGGCGCTGAAATCCTGAAGGCTCCCCGCGATCTTGACGCAGCAAAGCGACTTGTCGAGCAGAGCGGCTACGCCGGTCAACCCGTCGTTTGTCTGGCTGGACAGGATTTACCCATCACCAAGTCCCAGGGCGACATCACCGTCGACCTGCTCCGGCGGCTCGGCATGAACGTCGATTTCGTTGCCGTCGATTGGGGCACGGTAATCGTCCGCAGAGTGCAAAGAACGCTTCCCGGACAGGGCGGTTGGTCGATGTATCCGACTTGGCATGCCGGCGCCGTTTTTGCGGACCCGGCCAACATTGCGTTCAGAGCCAACGGCGAAAAGGCGTTGTTTGGCTGGCCGGACAGTCCCGAGGTGGAGGCGGCGGTCGCCGCCTGGTACGAGGCAAAGAACGTCGATGAGGAGCGCGGGGCGATGAGAAGGTTTAACAAGGCCGCGCTGGAGCACGTAATCTTTGCGCCGACCGGCTTCTTCCTCCAGTACCAGGCGTGGCGGAAAAACGTCACCGGCATCGTAAAGGGACCGCTGCCGTTCTTCTGGGGGGTGAGCAAGGTGGCTTGACGCAGGCTATCTGCTAACAAGTTTTTCGCGCCGGGTCAGGTATGGACGGCGCCCGCTGACTATCAGATTCGTCCGTTACGAAGCGCAGCCGAGAACGGCCGGTCTGCCTCCGACGGCGGAAGTATATTTGATTGCGCCAGCTGAGCACACCGGAGACGCCGCAGTGCACGTAGCTCGTCGCCCTGTAGAGGATGAATACTCGGTGTACCTTTCTTCACTCTGCGTACACGGAGCCGGGCTTGGTCCAAATCGACCTGCTCCCAGCGAAGATCGACAATCTCCGCAGCACGGAAGCCATGGTGGTACGCTATGAGCAGCATGGTGCTGTCACGGTGCCCGTGCCGCATCTTCCGGGCGGCTTCGAGGAGCGCATCCATTTCGGTCGGGGTGAGGTACTCCCGCGATCGCAGTTCCTTGTTGGGGCGCCGCGGCGGTGTGGAACGTGGTCCGACTTGGCGAAGATCGATCGTCGGCGGTGACTGCGGAACCAATTTCAGCATCTGTTTTGTCATGGGAAAATCGTTTGGTGTTGGCGATCTCGTCCAACAAGCTGCCCGCGAGCACCGCGTCGCGTTCGGCGCCGCCGTCGTATCGTGACGAAAGCCTCTCCACATCGTCGTAGCCAAGGCGCTTGGCCAATTGAGCCAGGGCTAGTGCTTGTTCAGGCAGAATGTAGAGGATGATCTTCGCCGTGGGTCACCCCTGCTTGACCCGAGGAGGCTGCAGCGGCGTGCCGTCGACGTCCGCCCTGGCGACGGTCAAGAGATCGCCAGCTTCGAGCCGCGCTGTCCTCGCGATCATGAACAGCGCAACTCGCGCGGCATCGGGGGGGGCGATAGCGGATTCGCGATCGATCACCTCGGCCGGGGTTCGCAGGACGACGACAAGCGTATCCTCGGCCGGCGGCACCGGCCGCAGTCGTGGGTGCTCGGGCATGGTCACCTCCCGCCAATGCGAGTGAGCCTCCTATCAGGGTTGCTGTGGTCAGGCTCGGCGTCGGGGTTCCAGCCCCGGCGTCGGGCCGCTCCGGCTCATGCCGGCGCCGGTGAAATCCTTTCGCTGTTAATCCTTGTTCGGTGGGATCGGCCTCGACCGATGCGGCGCCGTGATCTGGGGCGCGGGCCATTCATCAAGGCGACGGTCCGTTCGGCGCGCAGCATGTCGACCACGGTCGGAATGAACACATGCTCGCAAAGCCACGCATAGTCGTCGCGATCCATAGCGGCCTGAATTTCGGCCGCGTTGACCTTAATGCTGCTCTTGGGCTCCTCGGTCATCCTGCCCCCTCTCCGGAGCGCAGCATCACGATGTTGTCGGGTCTGTCCCGGAACGTCTTGCGTAGCTGCATGACCGCTCGGGACCTCTCTGGGTACTTCGTGCGTAGCTGGATGAGCTTGGTGTACCTGCCACAGTGTCCAGCCCAAGCCGCCAGTAGGTCGCGTCGGAGTTTGTCGAACGTCGCGCGCCCGTAAGCGGCCTTGACCTTGTCGGCTTCTTTATGAGCAAGCGCAGCCTCCGCAATCTCGGATCGGAACTTGGTGCACTCGCTTGACCAATCCTTGAAACTTGATCGGAAACCGTGCGGGACCACGTCCCTGCCGCCCTGCTTCGGGTCTATCCACCGCGGCAGGCCTGCCTTAGTGCGTTCGGCCATGGTCAGATCAGGTTATGCCCGTCTATCAAGGGCTTTGCGGATGCTTGCGGACGCCTGGAAGGGGATTACTGGCGGAGGGAGTGGGATTCGAACCCACGTTACGGTTTCCCGTAAACACGCTTTCCAAGCGTGCGCCTTCAGCCACTCGGCCATCCCTCCGCATACGTTGCCACAGGGGCGCAGGCATGGGTTTTCCTGACGATGCCCATACCTACAGGCGCGCACCGAACGCCGCCGCCGCGTCTTCGGTCGCTCCGCCACCCTACGGGTTGCGCGGCGCCATCAAATCGGACGCCGCGGCGGGGGCACTATAGTCGTCGGCTGCGGTCTGACAAGGCATTGCGGCAAAGCTGAATTCGCCAGCCGATTCCAATGTCGCTTTGGCCAACCAACCCTCGCAGGCGGCACTTGGCCCCCGTCTTCGCCCCCTTGCCAAGCAGCCAGGCAGACCACATTGTCAGGACAATGGCTGAGCCCGTCGACGACTATCTGGTGCGCCCTGATCCGCACGACACGCGGCTGACCGAGCGCGTGCGCGGCATCGACCATACCGGCGCGTCAATCGAGACCTCCGTCGTGGTCGAGCGAGCATTGACGATCTTCCTCAATGGGCAGGAGATCGTGACGGCGATGACGATCAACGATTATCCGGAGTATCTAGCGCTGGGCTACCTCCTCAACCAGAACATGCTACAGCCCACAGATGTCGTCACCGGCGTCGACTATGACGAGGAACTCGCTGTCCTGGTGGTGCGAACCGAACGCGCCACCAACTACGAGCAGAAGCTGAAGAAAAAAGTGCAGACCTCGGGCTGCGCCCAGGGCACGGTGTTCGGCGATCTGATGGATGTGATCGAGACCGCCCGCCTGCCGGCGGCGCCGTTTCGCACGTCGTGGCTCTATGCGCTCACCCGCAAAATCAACACCACGCCTTCGCTCTATCTGGAGGCCGGCGCGATCCATGGCTGCGTGCTGGCGCAACAGGACCGCCCGCTGATCTACATGGAGGATGTGGGCAGGCATAACGCGGTCGACAAGATCGCCGGATGGATGTTCCAGGAGCGTGTCGCGCCCAATGACAAGATCTTCTACACCACCGGCCGACTTACCTCTGAGATGGTGATCAAAACCGTGCGCATGGGCATTCCGATCCTGGTGTCCCGATCGGGCTTCACGGCCTGGGGCGTGGAGCTTGCCCGCAAGGCCCATCTGACGCTCATCGGCCGCGCGCGCGGCAAGCGCTTCGTGGCACTGGCAGGCGAGGATCGCATCGTGTTCGACCAGGACCTTGCCTATGTGGAGGAGGAGAGCGCGAAGCACAGACGCAAAGCGGCGGTCTATGACGATTGAACGCATGGCCGGCGCTTCGTGTAAGATATGCCAGAAGTAACCTCCTCAGCGCATCCCTCCACTCTCGGCCTTGTCCTCGCCGGCGGCCTCGCGCGCCGCATGGGGGGCGGCGACAAGGCGCTGATCGCGATCGGCGGCCTTGCGATTCTGGACCGGGTATTGGCGCGGCTGCGCCCCGCCTGCACAGGAATCCTCCTCAACGCCAATGGCGATCCGACACGGTTCGCGCGTTACGGCCTGTCGGTGGTCGCCGACAGCGTGCCGGACTTCGCCGGCCCCCTCGCCGGTATTCTGGCCGGGCTCGACTGGGCGGCCGCAAATGCGCCGGACATCGCCTGGATCGCCAGCACTCCGGGCGACTGCCCGTTCCTGCCACGTGATCTCGTGGCGCGGCTGCACGAGGCGCGCCAGAATACCGGCACACCGTTCGCCTGCGCGCGTTCGGGCAATTGGCGCCACCCGGTGGTGGCTCTGTGGCCCGTCGCCCTGCGCGACGACTTGCGGCATGCGTTGACCCAGGAAGGCCTGCGCAAGATCGAGGTGTGGACGGCCCGCCACGGCGTCGCCATTGCGGAATGGCCGGCAAAGCCGCTCGATCCGTTCTTCAATGTCAACACGCCGGAGGATGCGGCGGAAGCGGAGCGATTGGCGAAAGACGAAGGCCAAATATGATGCGATGGGGTGAATGGATTCGGTGTCACCGTCCGCGAAAGCGGACGACCCAGTAATCCGAGCATTCGAATTCAAGGCTCGGCGGTCTCATATTAGTTCCGGCTCGCGAGGGGAGGGTACGATGAAAATGCAGATGTATTTCGTTGCAGTTCTCGGCGCCGTGACGATTCTCCTGATCTCGGACCTCGCTCCGACAGCGAATAGAGCGGGCTCGCGTCATGTTGAAGCACCCGCCATCTCCGGTGTCGTCGCCGGGCTTGTCCCGGCCACCCCGATTATTGCCGCTCTGCGACTTAACATTCGGGGTCGCCGGGACAAGCCCGGCGACGACACCGGTATGTGATTCAAAGTGACCGAAATCCTCGCTAGCGGAGCGCGTCATGACAAATCTGAAAAACAAACTCGCCCTGATCGTCGGTGCCGGGTCGGGGCTCTCGGCCTCGATTACCCGGAGCTTCGCCGGCGCGGGCATGAAAATCGCACTGGCGGCGCGCAGCGTCGAAGATCTCGGTCAGCTCGCAGCCGAAATCGGTGCCAGGACCTTCGCGGCGGACGCCACCAATAGGGAGGCCGTGCAGAAGCTCTATGCCGATCTTGGCGATGCCCTCGGCGATCCCTATGCGGTCGTCTACAACGCGAGCTATCGCACTCGCGGGCCGTTCGTCGACCTCGATCCCACCGACGTCGAGAAATCCCTTGCGGTGACGGCTTTCGGCGGGTTCCTGGTGGCGCAGGAGGCGGCGCGCCGCATGCTGCCGAAGGCGGAGGGGGCGATCCTGTTCACGGGCGCATCCGCGAGCGTGAAGGGCTATGCGCAATCGGCGCCCTTTGCCATGGGCAAGTTCGCGCTGCGCGGCCTTGCCCAAAGCATGGCCCGTGAACTCAGCCCCCAAGGCATCCATGTCGCCCATGTGGTGGTCGACGGCGGGATCCGCTCTGGCCGCCGCCCCGAGGTCGCCGATCGCCCCGACTCGATGCTCGATCCCGACGCCATCGCGGCGAGCTACCTGCATCTGCTGCAGCAGCACCGCAGTGCCTGGACCTGGGAAATCGAAGTGCGGCCGTGGGTGGAGAGGTTTTGAGACGGGACCGCACGGTCGAGCAAACATCCGACCTGCTATCGTCCGCGAAACGAGACGATCCAGTAACACACGGCCTTTCGTGTGAAAGGTCCACATTCACAGATTACGGTCACGCTCCGCTTTTGCATGACCGCTGGGGCGTGTGAGTCAGCAAAGCTCGGATGGAGCGGAAGCGCAATAGCGGGCAAGGGTCCATTCACATGCGCTGGGCCCGGATTACGGCACCGCGAGGAGGCAGTCCCTTCCGGGCTACACTACAGGCATTGGCTTACAGCCCGAATACGAACAGCATCGTCTGATTGCGCTGCTCCCGCAGCTCGGGCGTGAGCACGTGCCGATTCTTGGTGATGTTGCTGATGCCGGACAGGATGGCGACGTATTGTTTGCCGTCGGTTTCGAAAGTGATCGGCGGGGCATTGAAGCCAGTGCCGACATTGATCTTCCACACCTGGTCGAGCGTGTTGTCATCATACGCCGCGAAGGTGCCGTCGGTGTAGGCCGTAAAGACAAGGCCGCCAGCGGTGGTGACGACGCCGCTGGCATTGGGATAGATCGAGTGCACCCGTTTCTTTACCTCGCCGGTCACCGGGTCAGCCATTAAGAGATCGGATTCGTTGCGCTCGATCTGCTTGGAAATGCGGCTGAAAAAGATGCCCTTCTTGATCGCCTCCTGGTCGAGCGTGGAGTCATTGCACATCGTATAGGCCGGAATGTAGAGAAGCCCGGTGCGGCGGCTGTAGGACGGTGGGAAGTAGTTGTTGCCACCGGCCAGCGACGGGCATAGCCGTTTGGTTGGCTCCGACAGGGTGTAGTTCTGCTTGCCCGAATAAACCTGGACGTCGCGGTTGGGGTCATAGTCTACCGGCTTGCCGGTCTTCTGGTCGATGCCGCCTGTCCAGTTGATGCGCTCCATATAGGGCTTGGCCATCACAGTCTGGCCATTGGCGCGCTCGAAGCTGTAGAGGAAGCCGTTGCGTGCCGCGTGGGTGACGAGCTTGCGCGGCTGGCCGCCGATCGTGGCGTCGATCAGGATGTGCGAGCCTTCCTCGTCATAGTCCCACATGTCGCCCGGCGTGTACTGGTGGTACCAGTTCATCTTGCCGGTCTCGGGCTCCCAGGAAATCAGGCTATTCGTGTAGAGGTTGTCGCCCGGGCGGTAGTAGGGGTCCGACCACGGCACCGGGTTTCCGGTGCCCCATAACACTTGATTGGTGGCGGGGTCGTACGAGCCTGTGACCCACATCGCGCCGCCACCAGTCTGCCAAGCGTTATTCTTATCTTTCCAGGTCTCGCTGCCGGGCTCGCCGGGCGCCGGGATCACGAATTTCTTCCACAGCAGCTTGCCGCTGGCGGCATCGAGCGCCAGGATGAAGGTGCGGACGCCATTGTCGCCGCCCGAAGCGCCGAGCATGATCTTGTCCCTGAGGGCGAGCGGCGCCGCCGTGAACTGCAGGCCGTTCTGGCCATCGGAGATATTGGTCTCCCATACGACTTTGCCGGTCTCCTTGTTGGTGGCGATGAGCCGCGCCGGATGATTGGCGACCGAGATAACGAAATTGCCCCACAAGGCGACGCCGCGATTGGCGTCCGGCGTCTTCTCCTGGCCCGGATCCATGCGCCACACGATCCGGCCCACGTCGCCAGAGCGGACGTCGATCTTGTACACCACACCCCACAGATCGATAACGTAGAGGAATCCGTCCTCGGCAAGCGGCGTCGATTCCAGATTCTCGTTCACCGAAGTACCGCCGATCGCGACCGCGTAAGCGAGCTTGAGCGACTTGATGTTGGTCTTGTTGATCGCGTCGAGCGGGGAATAGCGCTGGGCATCGTAGGTGCGATGATTCATCAGCCAGTTGCCGGGCTCCGGATTGAGGAGCCGCTCCGGTGTGACATCGGCCGCGACGGCGGGCGCTGCAGCGAATAGGGCAGCACCGGCGAGCAGCAGGCGGCGCAGCGAACGATGATGAGCTGAATGCATGGTGACCTCCCTCCGATGATGTTTTGGCAATGGTAACCCGGATGGAGCGAAGCGCAATCCGGGGCCGGCCTTTCTGTATCGCACCACCGCTCCCGGATTACGGTTCCCAGCCTCCCTGTAGGGGCGACCCTTGTGGTCGCCCTGCTCTCGATGGACGCGGAGCGCAAACAGGGCGACCACAAGGGTCGCCCCTACAGAGATGGTCCTTCCATCCGGGCTACGGCCCTACAGCCCGAACACGAACATCATGGTCTGGTAGCGCATCTCGCGGAGTTCCGGGGTCAGCACATGGCGGGTCTTCGACACGCGGCTCAGCCCGGTCAGGATCGCGACGTACTGCTTGCCGCCGGCCTCGAAGGTCATGGGCGGCGCCGCGAAACCGGTACCTACATTGATCTTCCACAACTGCTCCAGGGAGGTGTCGTCGTAGGCGGCGAGCGTTCCGTCGGTGAAGCCGGTGAATACAAGCCCGCCTGCGGTCGTGACGGCGCCGCTGTTGTTCGGATAGATCGAATGGGCTTTCTTCTTGATCTCGCCGGTGAGCGGATCGACCATGATCAGATCGGATTCGTTGCGCTCGATGCTGCGAAAGGTCCGGCTGAAATACTCGCCTTTCTTGATCGACTCCTGGTCAAGCGTCACTTCGTTGCACGAACTCATCGACGGAATGTAGAGGAGCTTGGTTCGCTGGCTGTACGACGGCGGCCAGAAATTGTTGCCGCCAGACATGGACGGACACAGCTTCCGGGTGGGGTCCTGAAGTGTGAAATTCTGACGGCCCGAATAGACCTGGACGTCGCGGTTGGGATCGTAGTCCACCGGCTTGCCGGTCTTCTGGTCGATGCCGGCCGTCCAGTTGATCGCGTCCACATATGGCTTCGCCATCAGGGTCTGCCCGTTGGCGCGCTCGAACGAATAGAGGAACCCATTGCGCGCCGTATGCATCACGATCTTATGCATCTGGCCGGCGATTTCGCCATCGATCAGAATGTGCGTGCCCTCCTCATCGTAGTCCCACATGTCGCCCGGCGTGTACTGGTGATACCAGTTCATCTTGCCCGAGTCGGGATCCCACGAGATCACGCTGTTGGTGTAGAGATTGTCGCCCGGACGGTAGTACGGATCGGACCACGGCACCGGATTGCCAGTGCCCCACAGCACCTGGTTGGTGGCGGGATCGTATGATCCCGTGATCCACATGGCGCCGCCGCCGGTCCGCCACGCGTTGTTCTTGTCCTTCCAGGTCTCGCTGCCAGGCTCGCCTGGCGCCGGGATGACGTACTTGCGCCACACAAGCTTGCCGGTGGCGGCATCGACCGCCACGATGAAATCACGCACGCCGCGGTCGCCGCCGGAAGCGCCGATGACGATCCTGTCCTTCACGGCGAGCGGAGCGGCGGAGAAGATGACGCCAGGCTGTCCGTCGCCCAGATTCGTCTCCCACACGACCTTACCGGTCTCCTTATTGGTGGCGATCATGCGCGGCGGATAGTTCGCCATCGAAACGACGAAGCTGCCCCACAGCGCGGCGCCGCGGTTGGCGGCGTCGATCTTTTCCTGCCCCGGGTCCATGCGCCACACGATCCGGCCGACGTCGCCCGACCGGCCGTCGATCTTGTAAAGCACCCCCCACTGGTCGGTGAGGTAGAGAAAGCCATCCTCGGCGAGCGGCGTCGCCTCGAGGTTCTCGTTCACCGCGGTGCCGCCGAGCGCGACCGCGTAGGCGAGCTTGAGGCCCTTGACGTTGCCGCGGTTGATCTTGTCGAGCGGCGAATAGCGCTGCGCGTCATAGGTCCCGTGGTTCATCAGCCAGTTGCCGGGCTCTTTGTCGGCATTCACGAGCCGCTCGGGGGTGACGTCGGCCGCGACGGCAAGTGTCGTGAACAGAGCAGGGCCTGCGAGAAGAACAGCGCGTAGAGCGTGATATTGATAATTGTGCATTTGACATCCCTCCCGTTCTCGAAACCCTGGAGTGTCATGCTCCGCGCAAGCGGACGCTCCAGTAACCACCGTTATCTCGATGGTTCTGAATTCTGTGGTTCCTGGATGCTCCACTTTCGCGGAGCATGACACGTCTGTCGGGTTGCGGATCCTCCGCACACCATAGCCCGTAGCCCGGATGGAGCGAAGCGCAATCCGGGGCAAGTCTCGCGACTTGTTGAACCGCCGGCGCCGGATTACGCGGCCGCAATGGCGGCCGCTCCATCCGGGCTACACGGACTCACAATCCGAACACGAACAGCATCGTCTGGTTGCGCATCTCGCGCAGCTCGGGCGTGAACTGGTGGCGCCGTCTGGCGATCGGGCTCAGTCCCGCGAGGATCGCCACATACTGCTTGCCTCCGGACTCGAACGTCATCGGCGGAGCATTGAAGCCGGTCCCGACGTTGATCTTCCACAGCAGTTCGAATGTGGTGTCGTCATAGGCCATGAATGTCCCGTCGGTGAGGCCGGTGAATACCAGGCCGCCTGCGGTCGCTAGCGCCGCGCTGTTGTTGGGATAGGTGCTGTGGATGCGCTTCTTGACTTCGCCGGTGAACGGATCCGCGACGATGATGTCGGATTCGTTGCGCTCGATATGCTTGAACGTCGCGCCCTTCCAGTCACCCGCCTTGTTGGACAGGTTGGGATCGAGCGAGACTTCGTTGCAAGACGTCGCCGAGGGAATGTAGAGCAGCCTGGTTCGCGGGCTGTAGGATGCGGACCAGAAATTGTTGCCGCCCGACATCGACGGGCACAGCTTCTTGGTGCGGTCCTCCAGCGTCATGGTCTGGCCGCCGGAATAGACCTGAATATCACGGTTCGGGTCATAGTCGATCGGCATACCGGTCTTCTGGTCGATGCCCTTTGTCCAGTTGATGGTCTCGACATACGGCTTGGCAAGCAGCGTCTGTCCATTGGCACGGTCGAACGTGTAGAGGAAGCCGTTGCGGCCGGAGTGCGTGACAACCTTGCGTGCCTGCCCGGCAACCTGCCCGTCGATCAGGATATGGGTGCCGGACGCATCGTAGTCCCACATATCGCCTGGCGTGTACTGGTGATACCAGTTCATCTTGCCGCTGTCGGGGTCCCACGAGATCAGGCTGTTGGTATAGAGATTGTCGCCCGGGCGATAATAGGGATCGAACATCGGCACCGGATTGCCGGTGCCCCACAGCACTTGATTGGTAGCGGGATCATAGGAGCCGGTGATCCACATGGCGCCGCCGCCGGTCTGCCAGGCGTTGTTCTTGTCCTTCCAGGTTTCGCTACCCGGCTCGCCAGGCGCCGGGATCACGTACTTTTGCCACAGCACCTTGCCGGTCGCACCGTCGAGCGCGGCGATGAAGTCGCGCACACCGCGATCGCCGCCAGCAGCGCCGATGATGATCTTATCCTTCACGGCGAGTGGTGCCGCCGTAAGCTGCAGATCGGTTTGGCCGTCGGCGAGATTGGCCTCCCATGCAACCTTGCCGGTCTCCTTGTTGGTTGCGATCGCGCGGGCCGGATAGTTCGCGACCGTGATGACAAAGCTACCCCACAGCGCCGCACCGCGGTTGGAAAGCGGTACCTTCTCCTGGCCCGGGTCCATGCGCCACACGATCCTGCCGACGTCGCCTGACTTGGCGTCGATCTTGTAGAGCACGCCCCATTGATCGACCACGTAGAGGAAGCCGTCCTCGGCCAGCGGCGTCGATTCCAGGTTCTCGTTCGGCGAGGTGCCGCCGATCGCCACCGCATAGGCGAGCCTGAGGTCCTTGATGTTGGCTTTGTTGATCTTGTCGAGCGGCGAATAGCGCTGCGCGTCATAGGTGCGGTGATTCATCAGCCAATTCTGCGGCTCGCGGTGCGCATTGACGAGGCGGTCGGCCGTAACGTCGGCGGCGCCGGCGGGCGCGATCGCCAACATGAAGGAACTCGCGAGCAGCAAGCGATGCAGGGAACGATGGTGATGGGAACACATGGCTTTCTCCTCCTGACAGTGTACGCATTTAAGGTCAGAAGGCGCGGCGTAGGGTGGGCATTGCGCCCGCCCGGCCACGCCGCCTGCCGATAACCAGTTCTGCGGGCGCAATGCCCACGCGGTCCGGTCTCGCTTTTCCCAATCTTACAGCGTGTGCAAAATCGCGATAGCCCCGCGAAAATCACGCTGGCCGCGGCGGCCGATTTTGCTCACCCGACGTTTGCATCACGGGTTATATATCCCGCGGTTGTACCAGTGGAACGAATCCCAGCTCAGCACCTTCTCGGTGCCGTCAAACAGCGCCCCGATGTTGCCGCCGGTCGCCTTGTAGCTGAATTCCTTCACCCGATCTTTCACAGGGACGGACGCATTCTTCATGATGTCGAGCCCGGAATCGACCTTGAAGATCTGATAGGTGCCCGGAGTGGTTGGATTGAAGAACTTGACTTCCGTGGTTGGGTTGCGGCGCGCCGGACCGCGCTCGTATTTCACATGCGTCTCCAGGCGCTCGCCGTTGCTGCCGATGAATTCCCAGTTTTCCTCGCCCTCGGTCGCGCCGTTGATGGTGTTGAACGAACGCGAGGCCTTGACCGAGGAAGCGTGGACATAATTACCAAATGGACCGGGCGCCTCCTTGGCATCGGAGACAAGACCGTTGATGATCATCTGGCCGGCGTTGTTGGTGCCGGTCTGTTTGACCGGAATCGCGATATAGACCAGCTGGTCGGTCGTCTTCGGGGTATTGTCGGGATTGGTCACGTCGACCCGATCAATGAAAATCAAGCGCAGGTTGGCGTCCTTCGCAGGTCCTTGTGTGGCAATCACTGTCTCCCAGCCGGCCGGCAGCAGCTTCTGCAGCGCCGCGTCATTGACATGGAAGTCGAGCTGGAAGCGGAATTCCGCGCTGTACTCGATCAAAGTATCGGCGCTGGCAGATTGCACAGCTCCACTCACCGCGCCGGCTGCGAGCAATGCACCACCGGCGCTCAATGCGACCATCCTACCCATGACTTACTCCCATTTTGGCGTTTGTCGTCCGGCTCGACGGAGGGATGCGACTGCGCCATTATCACGAACATCGTGGCCGGCTGGCTAGGGCCTGTAGACATTTGGGTTGATGGGGCAGTTTTCTGCGACCGATTGACTCGGTTTGGAGGAGAGGGATTCTCAAAACAACGGCGATCGGATTCAAGGCTGAAAAACTGGGGGTGAGCCTTGAGT
>DATGCX010000036.1:0-2629 GCA_035311445.1 Xanthobacteraceae bacterium
TCGCGCCCTGCGACGCTAACTGCCTTCCTCACGAAGGCTTGATTTTGCCCATTAGCCTCACAAGCTGTATATGCAGGTTGTTGCCTGGCCTGTCAAGTACTGACAAACGCAAAGGTAAGGCGCTGGATCGAAGTGGGTGAGCTAGCCGGAATTGGATTATTTCATTATTCGACGCTTTCTGCTCGCGGTGTTGATAGCTGCCTGAGCAATTATTCTGTTGGTCAACCAGCAATGAGATTATGCGGGCCGAGTACAAGGTCGTGGTAATCGGCCTCCCCTGCAATTAGTATGTTCAGCACTCAACCTTTTTTCCAATGACTGCTGTATGCACGTCGCCCAATGGCATAACCCGCCGCTCCGAGAAGCCGGCATTCGCCATCCATCCGCTGCAATCCGCCGCCGCGTATTCGGAACCGTTTGGGGTCTCGATCAACATGTTGAGGCTTGAGAGCAGCCCAGCCGGCTCACGGCGTGTGTCATCGATCAGCGGGTCATAGACAATGAGTGCCCCGCCCGGCGTCAGCGCCTGATAGGCCTTCTCCACCAGGGCGACTCGGCTGGAGACACCCCAGTTGTGAAGAATCCGCCCCATGATGAGGACATCGGCCTGCGGCAGCGGATCGGTAAAAAAGTCGCCGGGATAAAATGTCAGACGATCGGATAATTGCTGGGACGCCACGTAGCTCGTGAACGCAGGTCCGATCTCCGGCAGGTCAAAACCACCGCCGCGCAAATGCGGGTGGGCGCGCGCAATCTCGACCGGCACGCAGCCCTGTGCCGTCCCGATGTCGATGAAGGTTCGATAGCGCGACCATGGAAATTGCGCCGCCAGTGAACGCGCCGCAATCAGGCTGCTCGCCGACATGCCTTCGAGAAAAATCTGCTGCGTCCTCTCGTCGGCATAGAACTCCGAATAATCCTTGGTGCCGAGCGCGCTCTGAGACTCGCCGGTTATCAAGGCGCGGCAGAGCCGGTCCCAATTCTCGTAATGACGCTTGTCGAGATGTCGCAACAGCCCGCCAATATAGGTGGGCTTACCGCGAACGAGGTAGCAATCGCTTTCGGGCGTGTTGGCGTAGCGGCCCTTGCTGTCCCTGTCGAGCAACCCCAGGGCCACCAGCGCATCGAAGAAGTCGCGGGCACCGCGCGGATGAACGCCGGACCGCGCCTTCAGCGTCTCGAGGTCGAGCGGTCCTTCGGCGAGAATGCCGAACACGTCGAGCTCGGCGGCGACGAACAGCACCTTGGATTGCCGAAACAAATAGGCGGTGCTGACGATACGGTCCGGAAGAGTTTCGGTTGGCTGAGGCACGTCGTTTTCCCACCGTGAGGGTTTTGCGTTCAGCGCCACGCTGCCCAAACGCGGCCTCAGAACGTGCTGGATGCGGTTATTGCGGCTCGATTTTGTGGTCGCGGGCGACCGCAGACCATCTTTGCCGCTGTGCGTCCATGACCCTCTCGAATTCCGCAGGCGTCGTCCCTCTCGCGATAAGACCTACCGTCGTGAGGCGCTCCTGGACGTCGGGCTCCCGCAGAATGTACCGCACGTCCGATGCAATCTGTTCGCGCAGTGCCATCGGCATGTCCTTCGGGCCGAACAGGCCCAGGAAGCCACCAAACGTGAATTCCGGATATCCGGCCTCCTTTACTGTCGGAATATCTGGAGCTGCGGGCGTACGTTGCTCATTCGTGACAGCAAGGATCTTGATTTTGCCCGCCTGCGCGGCGCCGAGCACGGAAGCCACAGGCATCACGGCGATATGGATGCGCCCCTCCGAGAGGTCCGCAATCGCGTTCGTCGGATTGTTGTAGGCTACGAATGTTGTTTCAATGCCGGCGCGCTTCTGGAAAGCCAAATAAGCGAGATATGGCGCTCCCGGCACCGCATAGAAATTGAGGCTGGTCGGCTTCTGACGCGCGAGTCTCACGAAATCTGACAGCGCGCCGACGCCCAGCGCAGGAGCTGTGACGACCGCGAGAAAGTCCTCGACAGCAAGCGAAACCGGCCGAACATCGCCGACCGGGTCGTACGGCACCTTTGTATGCAACAACGGCACGACAGTAAACGTGCTGTGGGTCGTGAACAGCAGTGAGTGTCCGTCGTGCATCTCGAGAAATGCTCGGGTGGCCAGCATGGTATCTGCGCCGGGCCGATTTTCGACAACGACGGCTTGCTTCCAGCGTTTGCCGAGCCCATCGGCAAGCATGCGTGCCGCCGCATCGGGCGACCCCATGCCGGGGCTGAACGGGATGACCACGTGAACGGTGCGCGCGGGCCAGGTGTCAGCGCGCGTGGACTGCGGCACCAGGCCGAAGGCTGCACACGCCAGCAGTGAGGTGCAAAGGCGCGGCAATAGAGCTTTTTTCACGGAAAACCTCCGAGGACGGGAGCGACATTCAAGAAGGCAGGCCGACCTGGTCAGCCGCAGCGACAGATCAGATTCCGTGTGTCTGCCGAATCAGGTCGGCGGCCTGCTCTCCGATCACGACGCAAGTCGCCATAGTGTTCCCGGTCGTGATGCGCGGCATGATCGAGGCGTCGGCGATGCGCAGGCAGTCGATGCCGTAGACGCGGAGCTGACTGTCAACGACGGACATTTCATCGCGGCCCATTTTGGCCGTGCAGGCT